>CAZIQU010000085.1:3744-6552 GCA_964541445.1 uncultured Lachnospiraceae bacterium
AGCCTGCGGCACCGGGTTGGCTATAACCGTACCGTTTTCCAGCCCGAAATCATCTTTGGCCTTGATGAAAGCGGCAAGCTGAGCGGGACTTTCCAAACGGAAATTAAGCTTGAAGGGACTGCTCGCCGTATAGAACGCCGGCATAACATCGGTGCGGTAGCCGATCACGGCTACGCCCTTGGTCTCCAGATATTCCAGCGTCAGCCCGATATCGAGTATCGACTTGCAGCCGGCACAGATCACATTTACATCGGTGCGCGCCAGCTCGTCAAGATCCGCGGAGATGTCCATGCTTTGCTCCGCGCCGCGATGAACGCCGCCGATACCGCCGGTGGCAAATATTTTTATACCGGCACGGTGTGCGCAGATCATAGTAGCGGCTACCGTGAGAGCGCCGTCAAGCCGGCGGCTGATCACATAGGGCAGGTCGCGGCGCGAACATTTTACCGCGGCCGGTCCGGCCTTGCCGATGTGCTCTATCTCGCCGGGCTCCAGCCCGACCTTTACGGTTCCGCCGATAATGGCAATAGTGGCCGGTACGGCGCCGCAGCTTTCTATTTCTTTTTCTACCCGCAGTGCGGTCTCGACATTTTGCGGATAAGGCATACCGTGGCTTATTATGGTGCTTTCCAGCGCCACTACGCCGCGGCCCTCGGCCAAAGCCCGCTTAACTTTTTCACTTACAATAAAATCGCTCATTATTCTTTATCCTCTTTCAAACATGATTCTATCAGCGCCGCGCTGAGCCCGGCATTCACGGCGGTATTACTCTGCAGCGTCAGTTCCGAGCACTTCATGGCAAAATCGACCGTGTCGGAAAACTTCAGGCCGTTTGCCAA
Organism: uncultured Lachnospiraceae bacterium; assembly: GCA_964541445.1. Lineage (GTDB taxonomy): Bacteria > Bacillota > Clostridia > Eubacteriales > Anaerofustaceae > CAZIQU01. The sequence continues at coordinate 4,584 of CAZIQU010000085.1, forward strand.
AGAGTAGAGCAGTGCCGCGCTGAAGGCATCGCCGGCGCCGGTGGCATTGACGATTTCGGTCTTTCCCGCCGGTTTATGCAGATAGCTGTTGCCGTAAAATGCGTAAACGCCGTCGGCTCCCGCGGTGATGAAAACCGCCCTCACTCCGCGTGAGATAAGCAGGCGCCCGGCGGAGATAATATCCTTCTCGCGTTTTATCGGCATACCGGCAAGCACTTCCGCTTCAAGAATATTAGGCTTTATTACATCAAAACGACCGACGAGTCCGGCGGCCTTGGCAGCCTTACCGGCAGAGACCGGCTCGAGAAATTTTATTTTGCCGCGCAGTGAAGATATACAGCGCAGAGTCTCTTCGCTCAGGTTGGCGTCCGCCGCCACGATATCGCCGGCAATGCCCGCCGCCTGCAAATACGCCGGAGTAATCTCGCTGACGCAGCGCATATCGTTTACCGCGCACACCATTTCGCCCAAATCGTTGATGACCGCCATATACTTGTCGGTGAAATTATCCGTGCTGTTCAATATCTTATCCGTATTGACGCCGGCGCCGGAAAGCTGCCCGGTAAGCGATTTTCCCTCGGGGTCACTGCCTACCGCCGAGATAAATTCGGTGCTGATGCCCAGCAGCGCGCAATTATATGCCATATTGCGGCCGACGCCGCCGCCGGAAAACGAAATGCGCCCCATGTTGGAATCCTTCATTTTAAACGCGCGTCCGGAAACGCCGATAATATCTGCGTTCGTGCCGCCGATGACCGTAACCTGCATATAGTTCGACCTCTGATATTTTTTCTTTATTTTAAAGCAAAAATACGGTTTATTCAACACAAACGCGTCCGGCTTGAAAAAAAAGCCGCGGTGAGTTATAATTTTCTTGCCGCGCGCAACGCGCCGCCGAAAGGTAGTGAATGATATTATGGATTGGACTGAAGTAACAATGTACGTCAAGCGTGAGGCTCTCGAGCCTCTTGCCGCAGCGCTTATGGATATAGGAGTCGTATCGGTTGTGATCGAAGACCCCGAAGAACTTAAAAGCATTATCGCCGAGAACTCGCAGAGCTGGGATATGGTGGATGACCGGGTCATCGCCGAATTGGACGGCACTTCGCCGAATATTAAAGCTTATGTATCCGACAGTGAAGACGGCGCGGCCATGCTGGGCCGTATAACCGATCTTGCGGAGAGACTGAGAGGCGGGGGAGATCCGCTTTATGACGACCTGCGGGCGGAAACAGTATTTGTCAAGGATGAAAACTGGGAATACGACTGGAAGAAGTTTTTCAGCCCCATAGAGACGGGCAAGCTGCTTTATGTCAGACCGGTATGGGACGATACTCCGGCACCTGAGGGACGCATCGCCGTAGCGGTTGACCCGGGCTCAAGCTTCGGATCGGGTCAGCATGAGACCACCCGCATGTGTCTTGAGGAGCTGGAGACATACGCGCCCGGCGCGGCGCATGTGATGGACATCGGCTGCGGCAGCGGCATACTCTCTGTTGCGGCGGCCAAGCTGGGAGCCGAAAGAATCACCGCCGTGGATATCGATGAAAATGCCGTAGCCGCCACCAAAGAGATAAGCGCGGTCAACGGTACTGCGGATAAATTAACGGTACTGACTGCCGACCTGACCGATGGTATAGATGATAAGGCCGATGTTATTGTCGCCAATATATTTGCCGGCACCATAATAAGACTGTGCGGCGACATACGACGTACTTTGCTGCCGAAAGGCGTTTTTATCTCAACCGGTATAATTGCCGACCGACTTGATGAAGTGAAAAAAGCGTACGCGGAAAACGGCTTTGAAATAATAAATGAAAGGGCTATGGGCGAATGGCGCCTGCTCACCGGCCGTCTCGGCTGAAGAGGACCCGGATTTTCTGACCCCGTATTTTCTGACCCGGGCATTTATGCATAAAAGCGATGTGTAAAACGCTGTATGAAGCTTCTGACCCGGGCAGAACATAAA
>CAZIQU010000086.1:0-3045 GCA_964541445.1 uncultured Lachnospiraceae bacterium
AGCGAAACCGCGCGGTCATTTTCATCGAATTCGATTACGCCGAACGGACGCGGATCGTCGACATAGCAGCCGAAGCAGAGCGCTCCGTCTATCTTTCCGTCCATGCCGTTTAAGGTTTCATTGAGCTTCTGTCCGTAAAAGACATTGTCGCCCAGCATAAGACATACACTGTCATCGCCGATAAAATCCTCGGCAATGATAAAGGCGTCGGCAATGCCGCGCTGCACTGTCTGTACCGAGTATTTCAGCTTGATGCCGATATCCTCACCGTTGCCGAAATATGAGCTGAACATATCGACATAACCGGGCGGCACGATAAACATTATTTCCTTTATACCGGCTTTGATAAGCGTGGCCAGCGGATAATAGAGCATAGGTTTGTCGTAGATAGGCAGCAGCGGCTTTGGGGTGGATACCGTTATCGGGTAAAGGCGCGTACCCTTGCCTGCGGCGAGAATAATTCCTTTCATATTCAATATCTCCGTATTGTTCAATAGAATTTTTTTTAATTTTATCACTTTTCGCCGCTCTCGGCAATGATACGGAGCTTTATTTTAGGCTTACGATACAAATTTCAGTTGACAAAACGTCTGATTAATGCTATTTTAATCTTGTATTCAAAATGCTCTATGATTCACATATTTTTGTAAGTCATTAGTCTGCACTATTGATTTACGGCGTATGTGAATTATTTGTATGAGGGTACGCTTCAAATATTTAGGAGGTGCCAGAATGAATCATGGTACAGTAAAATGGTTTAACCCGGAGAAAGGATTCGGATTTATTTCCAATGATGACGGTTCGGGTGACGTTTTCGTACATTTTTCGGCAATAGTCGCAGACGGTTACAAAACCCTCAATGAAGGACAAAAGGTTACTTTTGATATAGAGGCCGATACGCGAAATCCTGACAAGAGCAGAGCCGTTAACGTCGCGATCGCCGAATAGTTGATTTTACCGCTTGCTGAAAACAAAAAACGCCGTATATCGGGGCGCACCCGTATGCCGGCGTTTATTTTTATTTATCGTGCTTACGCGGGCCGCAGCGTCTTTTCAGACGGTGGGCTTTTGCATCGGCTTGATTTTATAATTGATGATATATTCCGGAGCGGAATAGTCGGCGTAGAAGGCCTTTTTTACCCGCTCAAGCGCCGCTTTGCCGTCGGCGCTGCCGAAAGAAGGCAGCAGCACGGCATACTGCGTGAGACTGTAACGGGCAACGGTATCGCCCCGCCGGAGATTTGACTTGAGTGTCTGCAGCAGCGTACTCATCACATTATCCAGCCGCAGCGCGTCAGGCTCGCGCTCGTCGGTATGCTCTACCGCTATCAGCGCCAGATACATAACGCCGCCGATGCGCTTGAGATTTTTGGCGTTGATCCTATAGATTTCCTTCAGTACGGAAAAATCGCATACCAGCGCGCCTGCCTCGTCGTCGTCCTTCGCAGTCAGCTCAGCGCATAGGTCGTTAAGCGAATTATCGAGATCGGCATTTATCTTAATGAGCCGTTTGTAGAATGAGAGCATCTGCGCCGATTGATCTTTGCCCATGTAAGTGTTATGCAGCCCGGTGGCGTAATTATACTGTGCCAGCGCCTCGCTGCTTTTGCCCAGCTCCATCAGCGCGTTCATCAGCTCAAGATTGAGGGCCGCGTCAAAGGCATCGTTCTCCAGAGCCCGCTGAGTGACCTGTGTCACCTCGCCGAACATCTTCTTTTCCTTTAAAAGCTGCACATAACGGTTGACCGTCTCGATGTAAAGATTATGATAATAGGCGGCCTTCGACTCCAGCCAGCTTTCGGCGGCTGCCTCCGGCAAAAGATCCCCAACGTACAGCTCCATCACTCTGTCAAATTTTGCGGTGGTTTCGCCGTCAAGCTCTTTTACATCGGCAAGCTCACGGCACAGCTCCTCCAACTCGAAAATATCCACATGGCAGTTGAGGGCGGTATTCCACTTGTAAAATCCGTGGCGGGTAAGAATCACATTTTTGAGCCCGAGCTGCGCCAATGCGGCGCGCATACGACTGATGAGTGTTTTGAACGAGCTTTCCGGATTGATGTTCTCCTCGTGCGGCCAAAGAGTGTAAAAAATATCGAGATTGGCTGTATCCCTGTCTTTATTCAGCAGCAGGAACTGGACTACGGCTGTCTTTTTTTTCGAGTTCTCCAGAGCGGACAGTATATCCGCACCGTCCATCGTCATGGAAAATTTACCGAGCAGAGTGATTTCAAGTTTACTCATTCTTCACCTTTGTTTTACGGGCACATATTGTAATTAAATTATATTACATTGATTTTAGCACAAAGCAGCCGCAAATTCTATTACTTTGTAACTTAAAATTTTTATTAAAGCTCACAGATGCGCCGCGTCATTGCGTAAAGGGCATTTTTCTCATCGAGCTGCCCTGTTTTCACGGCAAGATCGGCATCGAAAAGCTCTTTCAGCGCCGGCAGGCATTTATTTTCGTCCAGCCCCTTCATCGTCAGCAAGCGGCTTACACGGTAAGGGTGCCCCTTTGTTTTGGTGACGATCTCCGCCTCCGAAAGACCGGAATGGCGCATATATAGAAAGTTCGACCGGTCACGCACGGTGGAAGCCGCCGCGGCGATTATCTGCGGTGCCTTGAGCTTGGCGTAAAAAAGCCTGTCGAGCTGCCTGAAGGCATCGGCGGCGTCGCCCTTAATGAGCGCATCGCAATAGCGGAAGGTGTCTTCGTGTATATTGGCGGCAACGGCTTTTTTTACCGTATCAACGGTTATCTCCTTTTTTTTGCCCGCCAGGGCCGTTATTTTATTTATTTCGTTGGCGAGCACCCCGATATCCTCCTCCGAGGTACGGCCGTTATAATCTACGGCTTCGGTGAGCGCCCGCAGCGCGTCTGCCTTGATAACGTAGCCGGCCTTGGCGAATTTGTCCTGCGCCCAGCTCTCGGCGTCGCGGGCGGAAAGCTTGGTAAATTCCACTGTTTTATAGTTTGCGGCCATACACTTGTAAAGCTTGCCGTTTTTTTTGCAGCTTTCCGCGGCAACTATCAGCACCGTA
>CAZIQU010000086.1:3055-6532 GCA_964541445.1 uncultured Lachnospiraceae bacterium
CTGCAGATATTTAAGCAGGCACTCCGTAAGTGCCTCGTTTTCGCCGAGAGTGTGTATTTTTACCGTGACCAGCTTTTTTTCGGCGGCTACCGGCATGGTCACCAGCGCTTCCGCCAGTTGGGCGATATCGATGGTTTTGCCGCCGAAAGATGTATAGTTGAGCGGCATCACCGCAGCCGGTATAAGCATATCGCGGATAAGGTTTATATACGAGGCGGCTATATAGCTGTCGGCGACTATGAAAAGATAAGCCGATGAAATTACTTTGTGTGAAAGCTCCCGGGAGAGGGCCTTATAATCCATTTTATTCTCCGATATAAGTTATATATGTATGTGCTTCGGGCGTACCGTTTTCGGTAAGGGTAAATATTACCGCGCCGCATTCATCGGTACGGTAACACTTTATATCTTGCGCGCTGAGCCAATCGGTCATCTGCGGCGCCGGCAGACCGTAGCTGTTGGTTCCGACGGAGATGACAGCGGCGCAGCTGCGCTGAGCGGCGAGTATATCTTTCATACTCTGATAATTTCCGCCGTGGTGCGCAAGCTTGATGACATCGACAGAATCATCATACAGCGTTTCGTAAAGCCTGCCGCCGGATATTTCCTGTATATCGGCGGTAAAGAGAAAAACATTGCCGTTCTGCTCAAGGCGCGTTGCCAGCGAGGCCTCGTTGTCACTGAGGCTGCCGAGGTCGTACCGAACGGGGCTGAGCACATCGAGGCGTATATCTCCCTGCTCTATTATATCACCGGCGGCGGCGCTTTCCACACTTATGCCGTTTTCCGCGGCCAGCGTGATCACCGTCCGCGCAAGCGTGCTCTCATCGGCGTTGAAAATGAGCCTCTTCACGCGGATACCTTCGAGCAGGTCGGCAAAGCCGCCGGCATGGTCGCTGTCGGAATGGGTCAGTATCACCGTATCGACTGTATAGATGCCGCGGCTGTACAGGTACGGCGCCAAATCGCCGCGGCCGCAGCCGCTGTCACCGCAGTCGATGACAACGACAGAGCCGTCAGCGGCGGTTATCACCGCGCAGTCGCCGCAGCCGACATCGAGAAAAGCAACCTGTGTGCTTCGCGGCGGCAAAAGCAGAAGCGCGATGCTCAATATGCAGACACCGGCGGCGGCAATGAAAACGGTACGGTTTTGCCGGCTGCCGAGATAGAAATACCCGGCGGCGGCAAGAAGGAGAAGATACCATAATATAACAGCGCCCGCCGGCAGCGCGGGTATATATGCGGCGCCGCTGCGGGAAGCCATCAGCCCGGCGGAAGCCAGCATAAAGTCGAGCAGGGCGGCCAGCCCCGCGAAGAGCAGCCGTGAAAGCAGCGGTACAAAGGAAAAAGCCGCCGCTGCCAGCGCGCCGATGATGGCGACAGCGGCGACCGGGGCAATAATAAGGTTGGCTGCCAAGGCTGTCAGCGGCAGGCTGTGAAATATATTTATTTGCAGCGGTGCCGCCGCGGCCTGTGCGCAGAGACAAACAGCGGTATAACCGGCAGCCGCCCGCAGCCTGCGTTTTTTTATTTTTTGCAGCCTTGCGTTTATTACCGGCACGAAAAGCAGCAGCGCCGCGGTAACGGTAAACGAAAGCAGAAAACCGGCGGTAAAAAGAACGAACGGGTTTATCAGCAGTATAATCGCGGCGGCGCCGCATAAGGCGTTGAATCCGTCGGGGCGTTTGCCGCCTGCCCGCAGCGCGGCTGTGATGATAAGCATAAAAGCCGCCCGGCATACCGAAACGCTCAGCCCGGTAAGAACGGCGTAAAAAATCAGCAGCAGAGTTACAGCGATAAATGTAGTTTTGCGCCCGGCGCGCAGTTTTTTAAGAATGAAAACGGCAGCTGCGTAAATAATGCCGGCATGCAGCCCTGATACCGCCAAAAGATGAGCAATGCCGCAGCTGCGGAACATCTCGGTGAGCATAGCGGGCATTTCACTGCCGCCGAACAGCATGCCGCTGATCAGCGCGGCCTGATCGCCGGTAAGCTCGCGGTAAAAAAGCCTGCTGAGCGCGCTGCGCAGAGCGTAGAGCTTTTCGAGATGAAAAGGCAGGGCTTCACCGGCGATGACGCTGCACGCAGCGGCGGAAACATCGGCAGCAGCGTAAACGCCTGAGGCTTTGAGGAAGCGGGCATAATCGAAGCCGCCGGGGTTGCGGCTGCCCTGCGGTATTTTTACCGTGCCGGTAAAGCTTATTATATCGCCAGGCTCAAGCTGCGGCAGCGCACCGCCGTGAGCGTAGACGGTTATCAGCAGTTTTTCGCCGTCCGCCTCACTGTCGGACGGGTCGATCAAGCGAAAAATGCCGCTTAGTGAATCTCCGTCATTATCGGGGCAGATTATCAGCTGGGCGCGGAAGGTGCCTTTTTCGCCGGCGATATCGGCCAAAGGCGTTTTGTAGGTATCGCGCAGGAACCAGCCGCCGGCGCTCAGTATTATTGCAATGGCCGCAGCGACGGCGACCGGCAAAGCCTTGCGCTTTACGGCAACAAAAGTGAGACCCGCCGCCGACAGCGGCAGAGTGTACCAAAAAATACCGGCGGCCGCGGTAAGCACCGCGGCCGTTATTGCAGATAATATCAGCAGAAGCGGCCGTTTCATAGGTAGATTTTACCACCCGCGGCCGGTTTCGGCAATTTTTTTATTTGTTTCGTCCCCGCAGGCGGCGCTCAAAGAATTTGACAAGCTCCACAACCGGTATCACCGATACGGCCAAAGCCATGGAAACGGCGAACTCAGACAGCGATATGCTGGTGAAGTCGAACAAATTCGAGAGGAACGGCACATATATCACCATGGAGGTAAGAGCGAAGGACAGTGCCGCCGCGCCCCACAGGAAGGGGTTTTCATGCCCCATCTTAAATACCGAGCCCATGCGGCTGCGCAGGTTGAAGGCGTGGAATATCTCGGCCATTGACAGCGTTAAAAAGGCCATGGTAATGCCGTCGCGGCTGTTGGCGATCTCCCAGATGCCGGCCTCGAGGCGGTGCCCGATGAAGTAGGCGGCGATTACCACCAACGTGATGTACAGGCCCTGATATACCATGGAAAAGCCCATGCCGTCGGAGAATATGCCCTCTTCTGACGAGCGCGGCTTGCGGGCCATGATATTATTCTCGGCTCTTTCGAGACCCAGCGCCAGCGCCGGCGTGCAGTCGGTGATGAGGTTTACCCAGAGCAGGTGTACCGGTTCAAGCATGGTCAGTGAGAACAGTGAACCGAAGAATACCACCAGCACCTCGGAAAGATTGGCGGATATTTGATACTGAATAACTTTGCGGATATTGTCGTAGATCTTGCGGCCTTCCTCCACGGCGTTGACGATGGTGGCGAAGTTGTCGTCGGCCAGCACCATATCGGAAACATTTTTGGTAACATCGGTACCGGTTATGCCCATGCCGACGCCGATGTCGGCGCTTTTTATAGAAGGCGCATCGTTGACGCCGTCACCGGTCATGGCGGTGACCTTG
>CAZIQU010000087.1:0-291 GCA_964541445.1 uncultured Lachnospiraceae bacterium
TGCGTAAAGTGCAATTAAAATGAAAATAATAATTTTAAGCGGATTTTTAGGCAGCGGTAAGACAACAGTTTTATTATCGCTGGTAAACTATTTGGTAAATAAATATCAGAGTGAGAGCAGCCCTATACCTGTAGCTGTAATAGAAAATGAAATCGGTGACATAAGTATTGACGACCAAATAATCGCCGCAAAAGGGTACCATGTTAAATCCCTTTTTTCAGGATGTATCTGCTGTACTTTGGTGGCCGATTTAGCCATATGTGTTAACGACATCGCGGCCACTGCCAAACC
>CAZIQU010000087.1:301-3951 GCA_964541445.1 uncultured Lachnospiraceae bacterium
CTTACATTATAATAGAAGCTACCGGTCTCGCCTATCCCGACAAGATCGCAGATACTATTAAAAAATACGCTGATGGTTGTGAAGATTTGAAAATATTGACAATTACAGATGCAGAGCGATGGGATGAGACTTTTGATATGATGGAAAATATGCTTACGCAACAAATTCGCAGCGCTGATATTGTGTTACTAAACAAAATCGACACAGTCAATAAAAAAGAAATAGTACGCCTGCATGATATATTACAGTGTATAAACAACAAGGCTGAAATAGCGGCAATTTGTGCTAAAGAGGGGCTCGAAACAGAGTTTTGGAGCAATATTTTGGCCATGGAGCAAGAAAATGACTGATAATAAAAAAATTATTCATACGGTAAACTGCAACTGCGGAGACATGCACCACCAACATCATGATCACCATACACACCATGATATAAACTGCACATGCACGAGCTGCGCCGATCAGGTACCTATCTATATATCTTCACACGAGGGTGCACTGGTTGCTTCTTTTGAAAAAAGCACTGCTCAACCGCTCGAGGAATTAACAAACATACTGTCCGAATCGATGAGACGATTATCCGTCACTATCCGCCAAAACGGCGGTTTAGTGGGACATATAAAGGCGATCATAAAATCAGGCGGCCATACCTGTATGCTCTCTCTAACTAAGAATGAAGTGAGCATAAAATGCTCGGGGGACAAATCGGAAAACTTACCCGGGATCAGTTTTGCAGCTATTGCTGTCAATGTTGGCGAAACATTGCTCTGCAAGGAATTAAAAGAAATATATGAGAAGCTATGACCTGGTTTCAATAGTTGAAGAAGCAGGCCGCATTGCGATGAATAATTTTTCGTTTCACCATATTGCCCATGTCCTATGGAGGATACGCACGAGCGGATGCTTGTTAAGCACTTGCTGAAAAGAGTCAGATACATATGGCCTTTTCGCAATACAATATGCCTCATGTTCACATCTCAGGCTGCAATAGTTATAAACCATAGAGTAAATTACTTTTTCTCCCCGTTTGTTTCTATCGATAGATTTACACATTCGATTTTCATAGGAACTTTTTGTACGACATCATAATAACGAAAATGTGCTTCGCTATAAAAAATGATGCCGATTTGTCTTGTCCCGTACTGATTGCCTTGTGAATTTATTTACTTGACCGATGCACTTGATGACGCGCATCCCTCGGTTTAGGCTGTACCGTTTATATAATGTATAGCCGTTAATGTTGATATTCTTACCGATACATATACGGGAAGTGATTGGCGCATCACCGCTTTATACCCACACACTGTTCACTTTTACTTACGCACTTGCATTTTCAGAAGCACCGACCCGGATGATTGTGGTATTAAAGTATCTGCGTCGTGGGATGTGCGATATCTCAAATGGTTTAAAACAGCCGAAATGCGGTCCTGCATTTCGGCTGAAGAGGAGCGGGCGCGAGACTCACAGGCGCCCTGCCCGAAAAGGTATGCGCGCACCCATGCGGCGCGCGCGGCGAGTACAGGTCTGTTTTTTGCACTCAAAATTCAATCATAATTCAGAGCGTTTTTTCAGCCTTTAAGTTCCTGATTTCCCACTCCGCACCGCATACCGCATTACCATATCTGCTTTTTCAGCCGACCTTGAAAAGCAGCCGGGGGAGATGCTATCATTGTGAGGTACGCGCCGCCGGCTTTGATTTACGGCCTTCGCCTAAAATTACGGGCTCGGCGCGGCTGGGGTTACAGTAATTTAGACTTATCAGGGGGTAAGAACCGTGAATATAACTTATGTCAATCCGGGATTTCCGTCAATGCTCGACAGCTTTATGCTGTTTCAGACCGACGGAGAGACGGAATACTGGTCGGACTCTGTTTTTTATTTTTATCCGACTGTCAACAGGGAGCTGTTTCGCTCGCTGACATTCGCGGAAAAAAGAGAATACCTGGCGGCTGAGCTCGGAAAAATATATGACGGGCAGGAAGAGTCACTCAATCAAAAGGTCACAGCCTGCAATCTTCAATGGCAGAGATACCGGGGTCAGATCGAGGCCGCGCTGTCGGACGCGTTCAATACAGATGTAAGGCCGCTTTTTAATGATCTCAGAGCGGAAATATGCCTAAATCCCGTATCGCCGCGCTTCCTGGCGGAACACCGCTTCGAGGTTTTCAGCCTCAACAGTGAACACGGCGCGATCGGCATCTCCATTCACGAAATTATCCACTTTTTATGGTTTTATGTTTGGAATAAAGAATTTAAAGACAGCTATGATGAATACGAGCGGCCGTCGCTGAAGTGGATACTGAGTGAAATGGTAGTCGAGAGCATCATGCGCGATGAACGGCTGAGCTCGATCAACCCGTATTTCCCCAGGGAAAACGGCGGCTGTGTGTATGAATATTTTTTGGATATGAAAGCCGACGGCCGGATGGTACTCGATGTGATCGAAGAATTATATCAGTGCGGTGACATGAAGAAATTCATGGCGAAAAGCTATGCTTACTGCCAAAAGCATGAAGACGAAATACGCTCGCACGTAACCGAAGCGGAAAAAATACGCCGATAGCGGCATAGCCCGCTTTAAAGAGCGGCTACGATAACACAGCTGTCGTCGAAGAATGAACGCCGCCCGTAAGCAGTGGATAAATTACAAAATAGTATAAATACGCCATAAATTTTAACATAGTCCGCTTGAAAAGGAGCTGTTTTGCAATAAAGTAAAGTACAGCTGCTCGACAATCGCTCTGCGCTGGCTTACGGTTTTACAAGCACAATGTTAATTTACCTTAAGTACACGCTTTTGTGGTAAAATACAAAATGATATAATTAAGCAATAAAGTATGAAAGTATAAAAAAATGAGTACATATAAAAACGGTGAAAAAACATATGCTGCGGTGTACGAGGCTGCAAAAGAGATTTTTTTTGAAAAAGGTTACATAGACACGTCAGTTAGGGAATTAAGCTCTCGCAGCGGTGTTTCCACCAGCAGACTTACTTATCATTTTAAGTCGAAAGAGCAGTTGGCTGTGAATATATGCTGTGATTTTTTTTGCAACATCCATGAGCAAGTAAAAGAATATGCAATTGTCAAAAATGATATTTTACTGTCCGATCTGAACTATATTTGTTTGTTCGGCAAAGCGTTGTTTGTCAAAGAACAGCATGTTACTTTTTTCAACGAGGTTTTACCTACCCTTACTTTTCAACATGTTTTTATAAACAATGTAATACAACATCTTAACAGCATCAACGAGAAAATCGGGCTGGAAATGAGTGAAAATGATATTTACACTTCAGCAGTTTATTTCGTTTCATCTTATGTAAACTTGATGCAAGCGGGAAGACGAAGCATTTTTACGGTGCAGCAGCAGTGCGGTAATTATTCGCGCTTATATCTAAAACTGTTATATGTTCCCAAGGAAAGTCAGACTCCGATGATAGTAAGCGCCTTGGAGAGGACGAAAAACGTAAAATGCGAAATTAGAAGTTTGGATGATGTGGAATATTTTTTCTAGAAGGATCTTATAAGACAGATAAGGCGCATAAACAACTATTTCTTTTATATCTTAATAACCAAGAGGGAATTATTTTTTCTTTGAGTTTTCAGCGTCAATATTAACAAGTACCGCCCCGAAATATTTAGAAAACCGAA
>CAZIQU010000087.1:3961-6522 GCA_964541445.1 uncultured Lachnospiraceae bacterium
ATATATTATAAAAGCACCTGCTATGCTCGCTATGTTTTTGATTGACGAGTTTTTTATTACACCGACCATAACAAATGTAAGAATGCAGAATAAACCCGCTAAAATCAGGGCGTTTCTTGCTTTGGGAATCGACATAGTTATTCTAAATCCGTCTTTGTATAAACCGTTTTTATGTTCCATTAATCAAACCCTCTATTGATTTTTTTGCCATAAGGGCACATTTTGTGTTTTCTACGGCGGAACCCCCTATCAAAAGGGGTTTCCGCCGCTGGTTAACATGTTGTTAATTATTGTCTTGCCGCAACACGAAACAGAATATGGCCGGGCCGACACCCATTAGAAACGAGATCTTGTTCATTACAGTTGCTGTTACTTCAACCCCTGCCTGGTAACCGGCTATCGCAAGGCCGTAAGAAGCAATAATGGAAGAACCCGTATAACCTATGCTCGACATTACCCCGGAGATAGAAAATACGAAAGCCTTTGCTCTGGACTGCCCCTGCATCTCGTTGTAATCTATAACATCGTTTGTTATTGACATTATGAGTACTCCGGCAACAGACTGCACTACGCCTATTACGGTTCTTAACACAATGAATACGAACGGAGTTCCACCCCAAAGATATGTCATGAAATAAAGCACGCCCATCAATATCATGGAATAAACATATACCGTTCTTCTTCCTGCAAGTTTTGTAATTAAGGGAGTCAGTAAGGAACCTACGATACCGCCGATGGAGACGAATGTGACAGCCAAAGCCGTGGTCTCCGGGCTTTTGAGAACATATGTTGTGTAATAAACAAGCAATGTGAAGAAAAATCCACCGTGTATATTTCCAAAAAGATTGGCGATAAAGAAGAAAACAGATTTCCCTTTCATCGCTCCGATCATATCTTTAAAGGATATTTTTTCTTGCTTACTCTTTGCCATTCTTTCCTCAAGATCTTTATCGGCCAATTCATATTTATTCGCAACTTTCACTAGAATGAAGTTCGCAATAAGAACCAACACAGACCAGAGTCCAAGCGCCCATGCGTAAGCCTGACCGGTAAAAGCAAAGAACGCCAATATGGGCATTCCGACGACACCGTAGCCCAAACGGCCGATAGAACCGAATACCTGGGTAGAAGTGTTAAGAGCTACCGCGTCCGCTCCGTTTTTAGCCATCGGGTTGACCATTGTACGCATGGCCAAGAACCACATATAATAGAATATTCTGCCTACACCATAAAGGATAACATAGGCCAAGCATGTGTAAACCGGGTTCTTAAATCCGAAGTTCCAAAAACAAGCGATACTGAATACAGTCAGACCGATTGCGCCCACTATAGACCACCAACTGTATTTACCCAGCTTTTTCGATTTGACTTTTACACTCTCGATTATTATACCTGTAATAAAATTAGCTACTATTGCGGCTATATTGCCTGCAGAATAAGCGGTGGCCGCCATTGCCGTCGGGACACCGAGAACATCAGTCAGAAGGAAAAGGGTCATGTACGCCATGAAATTTAAATACGGGACGGAGAAACAATGGGCTCCTAAACCATAACCGATTATTTCCGACATCTGTAGTGTGGCCGCTTTTTTATCAGGTACTTTGTTTTCTGTCATTTTATTCCTCCTCAAATAATTTATTGATTAACTAGATATGAAACAAAGGTAAGTACAAATTGTTTTCTGGCCTCTATGTTTTCTTTGGGAATCGGCATTTCAAGTTTTTCTGCCAACAGCTCTAGCCCTTTATCAAAATCGGCAATATTGATTATTTCCATGTTTTACCTCCCTATCAGTTTTGCGAAGGCGCGTAATTCAAGATAAAATCGCTTACCGCTTTTAGATTTTCGGCATTTGCATCCGTTTTAAAAGAACCCATTTTATTTTGTGTCATTATATAGCCGCCTTCGCCGCCGAGTTCATCAATCAAGCGCTTAGCCCTGTCCAGACATTCCTGTTTCCCGCCATTATAGAGTAAATAATTATCCATGCCGCCCATAATGGCAAAATTCGGCAGAGTTTTCCGAATTTCAAATACATCATCGTTTTCAGGCAAAATGGTTATCGTTCCTTTGGGTATGTCTTTGAAATAATCGGCAAAACGCAGCATACTGCCCTCAGCAAACATCATGTAATTCATGTTCCTTTCAGCAAGGAACTCTATGACTTGCTTTAGATACGGCCAAAAATATTTCTCCCATTGCTTGTTGTTCAATACAGTATGAGCTAAAATTGCTGTACCCGAATCAAAGCAAGCATTGTCGGACGGTTTGGGGTTCATCGCCTCCCATTGTTTCATAACCGGATAAAATGTGACATTTGCTCTTTCTTCAATCAGAGCCTCCAGATATTGCGGGTCTTTTCGCATATCTACTGAAAATCCCTTTATTCCTCGAGCGCACGAAAAAATGTTTTCGATTGGAATTGATGGCACGGGATTTGGTGCGTAGAGATTAGGTATGCCGTAATCTTCATTTACCACTTTGCGGATATGTGTTGCGAAGGCGCCTGCACCTAAGAAAGCATCAAGTGCTTTTTGAATTTTTTCAAGTTCAAAGTCCTT
>CAZIQU010000088.1:0-6483 GCA_964541445.1 uncultured Lachnospiraceae bacterium
TACCAGCCGCGTCATATGCGGTATCACTAACCCCACAAAACCGATGGTGCCGCCGATGGCTACGCACACACCGATGAGTGCCGATACCGTTATGAGTATAGTCAGCTTTACTCTTTTTACGTTAACACCTATATGCCGGGCATTATCCTCGCCGATAGCGAAAGCGTTGAGCTCACGCGCGTGCGCCAATATAAAACCGCCGAAAACAATCGTCGAGACCAGCAAAATAATCACATCGGTGTAGTCGCTGCCGGAAAGCGAGCCCATAGTCCAAAACATGATATGCTTCACCTTATCGCCGGCAAAGGTGATGATAAGACTGAGTATGCTGTTGGCGAACATGGAAAATATTACGCCGATGAGAATTATGGTATATGTTGAGAGTGAGTGATCGAGCCGGTACGCCAGCCCTAAGATAAGAATAAGCGAGAGAAACGCAAAAAGCATGGCCATACCCATGGTACCGGCCATCGGCAGCCCCGGCAGAGTGATACCGAAAGCAATGGCCAGCACCGCGCCCAAGGACGCGCCTGAGGTCACGCCCAGGGTTGAGCCGTCCGCCAGAGGATTTTGCAGCAGACCCTGCATGGCAGCGCCGCAGAGCGAGAGCGCCGCACCGGAAAGCGCCACACAGATGACGCGCGGCAGCCTGATGGAAATAATGACAGCCTGCGAAAGTCCGGCAGGTACGGCACGGCCCAGCAGTGTATCCCAAATAACGGTTATCGTGTCTTTTATCGGTATATTGACGCTGCCGATACAGACCGAAACAATTATCGAAGCCGCCGTGATCAGCGCAAAGAGCAGATATTCGTAAGATTTGAACGTTTCCGCGTTTTTTTTCATCGCTACCGCCGTAAAAAAGATTTCTTTCTGCGCAAAAGGCCGGCAGCACCGGCATTCTCCGCAAAAGGCAATCTCGATGTTCTAGTGTCTCATTCGGGAAAAGCGCGCTGCGGACAGGCGTAACCTTCGCCTGTCCGCAGCACACCTCATTTTAAAGCATGTGTCTGCGGTGCTGCAGCTTTATCCGTTTAATTAGCGGAGTCAGCCGTGCCGTATACAAAGTCATACAGTTCCGCAGCGGCGTCGGCAAGACGCGGACCCGGGCGTGAAACGGAATTGGAATCGGCGTTGTAAATATGATCGTTTACAACCGCTTTAAGGTTCTGCCAGCCGTCGCGCCCCTTGATCTCCTCTACCGGTGTGGGGCCTTCGCCGAAGTACATTGTGATGGTGACGATATAATCGGGATCACGCTCGATAACCTGCTCGGCTGATATTTGCCCCCAGCCATCAACATCGGCAAACGCGTTTTTAAGCCCGATCATTTCCGCCAGCTCATTCATGAAAGTATTGCTACCGGCGGTCCAGAGACCGTATTCCAGCGGCGATACTTCAAAGTACACCGTCTCGGTACCGTCACCGGTGGCCTTGGCGGCCAGACCGTCAAAGGTCTGCTGCATCGAAGTAACAACAGTCTCGGCCTCGGCATCGTGTCCGGTAACCGCGCCGAGAAGGCGTATGGCGGCATAAGTGCCTTCAATATCGTCGGCGTCGGTGACAATCACCTTGACTCCGGCGTTCGTAAGGGCATCTATTTGCTCCTGAGTCTGCGCCATTGTGCTCATTACAACCGCATCGGGCTCCAGCGCCAGTATTTCCTCAACATTGGTATCGCTGCCTGAAGCCACAACGGGAACAGCAGCTGCCGCGTCGGGATAATCGCAGTATGTACCGCGGCCCACTACGGTATCACCGGCGCCTATGGCGTACAGTATTTCGCAGTCGCCGGCCGTAAGCACAACGACCTTGCTCGCCGCGGTATCTAACGATACCTCTCTGCCGGTCATATCGGTAACGGTAATGGCCGTGCTCTCCTCGGTCTTATCCCCGGTCTTGCTGCCGCAGGCCGCGAACGAAAAAATAAGGACTAAAGATAAAAGTAATACAAGTAATTTTTTCATGCTCAATCTCCTTTCAATAATATGTCTGCTTTTTTTATACGCTTAAGGTATAAAAAAAGCCTGACCTTTAGGGGTCAAGCCTATCTACGGTGCAATACGGTATATTACATATTGCGCGCTACCCCTGAAGCATTTTTCCCGAGAATAACATTTTCTGACTCGGGAGATACTCCCATACAGTAGCAAGGGTGCTGCTGCGGCGTTTCACCGCATTCCGTTATTGCCGGTTGATTAAATTACCGTTAGCAGTATAGCTTATATTTAAATAAATTGCAACATTTTTATATTTTTAATGCACAGGAAAAATCACACCGGTCTAACCGCGGGCAGATACTGCGCCGCCAACCGCGGGAGCATTTGCCTTTAAAGGTAAAAAAACGGTTTATATAGTAAAAACGATGTTATGCCGCTTCTTTAATGCGAAACATGCTAAAATATATACAAGGAGAAACTTCTATGAAACTTATGCATCTTTCCGATTTGCATATCGGCAAAAGGCTGGCCGAGTTTTCGCTTCTCGAAGATCAGCGCTGTATATTACAGCAGATAGTCGCCATGGCCGCTGACGAGCGGCCGCGGGCCGTAATCATCGCCGGCGATATTTATGACCGCGCCGACCCCTCAGGTGAAGCCGTAAAGCTGTTTGATGATTTTCTTTGCGCACTGAACGCCGTTGTCAGCGATATATTCATCATAAGCGGCAATCACGATTCTCCCGAACGCCTCGCTTTCGGGGCGCGGTTGATCGAAGCAAGCGGCGTGCATATCTCGCCACCGTATGACGGAGCGGTGAAGCCGGTAATAATCGACGAAGAAGATGTATGGGTTAATATTTATATGCTGCCGTTTATCAGACCGCAAATCGTACGCCGTTTTTTCCCGGAAACGGAAATAAGCACCTACAACGAGGCGGCGGCCGCCGCTCTGAAAGCTCTTGAGCCCGATACTGACGAAATAAACATTCTGGCGGCGCATCAGTTCGTCACCGGATCGCACCGCTGTGATTCGGAGGAATCGGCAGGCGGGCTCGATAATATCGACGCCGGACTTTTCGCCGCTTTCGACTATGTGGCGCTGGGCCATCTGCACTCGCCGCAGCCGGCAGGCCGACCGACACTGCGCTATTGCGGCACGCCGCTGAAATACTCCTTTTCCGAAGCGAAAGACGAAAAATCGGTAAGCTTTATTGAAATAAAGTCAAAGGAAGATATTTCATTATATACTGTTCCGCTGATACCGCGGCACGACCTGCGGGAGATAAGGGGCAGCTATGAGGCGCTGACCGACAAAAGAAATTATGAGCACAGCGCCGTTGACGACTATCTGAGCGTCGTTCTTACCGATGAAAATGATGTATTCGACGCCATAAACAAACTGCGCAGCATTTATCCCAATATAATGAAGCTCACTTACGACAATCTGCGTACCCGTGAACAGGCGCAGATAGACGGAAGCGACAATATTGTACAGAAAGATCCGCTGACTCTCTTCGGCGAATTTTACGAGAAGCAAAATAACGCGCCTATGAATGAGAACCAATGCCTCACCGTAACCGACACATTGGAAAAAATAAAAGGAGCAGCCGTATGCGACCGATAAAACTGACAGTCACCGCCTTCGGGCCTTATGCCGGCAAGACCGAGATCGCGATGGATAAACTAGGCGAAAGCGGCCTCTATTTGATCACCGGCGATACCGGCGCCGGCAAGACGACCTTGTTCGACGCCATAACTTTTGCTTTGTACGGTACAGCCAGCGGCGAAAACCGCAAACCGGAGATGCTGCGTTCCAAATATGCCAAACCGGAAACGCCAACCGAAGTTGAGCTGGAATTCGCCTATGCCGGGAAAACTTACATTATAAAGCGTTCACCGGCTTATGAGCGACCGGCGAAAAAAGGCACCGGCACAGTTACGCAGGCCGCCGCTGCCGAACTGACATACCAAAACGGTACGGTCGTCACCGCATCAAAAAATATCGATGAGGCTGTGCGTAATATTCTCGGGCTCGACCGCAGCCAATTCATTCGCATCGCCATGATCGCCCAGGGAGATTTTCTGAAGCTTTTACTGGCCTCTACGGAAGATCGCGGGGTTATATTCCGTGATCTCTTCGGCACCGGCATATATAAGCAAATGCAGGAGACGATCAAAACTCGAACACAAACAGCCTCCAACGAATATTTAAGCAGCAAAGCGTCGCTGAGGCAGTACGCCGCCGGCATCATCTGCCCGCCGGAAAGTATGCTTAACGACATGTGCGGCAAAGCTGCGAGAGGCGAGCTGCCTGTCGATGAGACGGTTGCTCTGCTGAATGAACTGACAGCTGCCGATAAAACCGCCGCCGAAAGTCTTAATTCATTAATTAAAGCGAACGCCGAAGAACTGAATACCGCAAAAAGTACGATAGACACGGCAAATAAACGCGCGGAGACCGAAGCTGCGCTGCAAAACAAAGAAACCGCTTTGGCGGAGGCGGCAGCTCTTCTTCCAAATCTGACTGCGGAGCGGGATAAGCGCCGAACAGAGAATGAAGAAACCGCTGCGATGAAAATAAACCGCGAACTTATCAATAAATCACTGCCGGATTACGACAGGCTTGACAAACTATCAAGACAGATGAAAGACGCACGACAGCACGAGAAGGATGCCGAAAGCGAACTGCACGACGCCGAAAAAAAAGCCGATGAGCTTAAAGAGGAGATTGCCGATCTTAAAGACGAGCTGAAGGCGATCGGTGACGCCGGTGTTGTTTATCAGCAGGCAACAGCGGAAAGAAATGGTGCCGAAAACTACAAGCATGAGCTTGAGGCTCTCAGCAACGATTTCGCTGAAGCGTGCAGGCTGCAAAAAGGGTCAGCCGACGCACAGGCGGCTTATCTGGCAGCCGCCGCGGCAGCGGAAGCCGTCGGCGATGAATACACCGAAAAAAACCGCATATTTTTAAACGAACAGGCTGGTATACTCGCCGCAGCACTGGCCGAAGATCAGCCTTGCCCGGTGTGCGGTTCCGCAGTACATCCGCATAAAGCGCAGTGTACCGCCGCCGCGCCTACTCAGGCGGAGATAAAAACACTTTCCGCGCGCCGCGCGCAAGCGGAGAAAGATGCACGCGAGCGCAGCGGTGACGCGGCGGAAATCAGCGGCCGCTTAAAAAACATAAATAAAGAAAACAACCGCAAATTTCACAAACTTTTAGGCGACTTGAACAAAGAACCTTCTGCCGAAACGATAGAAAGCGCGCTTAAAAGCGCACAATCGGCTCTGAGCGCTGCACAAGAAAAAGTTACTGCTGCAGGAAAGGATTCTTCGCGAAAGACTGCTGTTGATGAGCTGCTGCCTACAAAAGAATCTCTTTTAAGCGCCGCAGCATCAGAAGCACAGGTCTGCAAGGATAAAAAGAACCGCGCCGCCGCCGAGATCGAGAGTACCCAAAAGCTGATAGAAGCGCAGTGCCGCAACCTGAAGTTTGACAGCCGTACAACCGCTCAAAAGAAAATCGCCGAATTAGACAAAATAATAAAAGAACGTGACGCGGCGCTGAACAAGGCCGAAGAAGCGCTGCGAACGGCAAAAGAAAATGAGAAAGAGCTGCAAGGCGCGATAACAGCGCTGAGCGGGCAGCTGGCTGATACCGCGCCGATAGATACCGAAGCGGTAACCGGCAGGATAAAAACACTTGAAGAGAAAGAACAGGAACTCGACAGTCAAAGCAAAATAATTTACTCACGGCAAGAGAGTAATAATCGCGTTTTAAGAAACATCAGCGAAAAAGCCGAACAGATGAACCGCATGGAAACAGCTTTAAGCGACTTAAAAGCGCTCAGCGATACCGCCAACGGCGAGCTGACCGGCAAAGAAAAGGTCACCTTTGAAACATATGTGCAAATGCGCTATTTTGAGCGCGTTATCGAGCGAGCCAATACATATTTTATGAGGATGTCCGAAGGTCAGTATGAACTGATACGCCAAAAAGAGGCCGGCAATCTGCGCAGTAAAAGCGGGCTCGAGCTTGCCCTTATGGATCACCACAACGGCAGCGAACGTCCGGTACGCACATTATCCGGCGGCGAATCGTTTATGGCGTCGCTTTCACTGGCGCTGGGCATGGCTGACGAAGTGCAGGCGGGATCAGGCGGTATCCGTCTCGAGAGCCTCTTCGTTGATGAAGGTTTCGGTTCTCTCGACGAAGAAACGCTCAACCGGGCAATGAAGGTATTGAACGAACTGGCCGCCGGCAGCCGTCTGGTGGGCGTAATATCGCATGTCGCCGGTTTCAAGGATAAGATCGACAAGCAGATCATTATCACCAAAGGCCGTGACGGCACAAGCAAAGTAGAAATACAGGCATAAAAAGTCACGCAATTGATTTTTTGAAAAAGAACCATGTTTGAAAAGACAGCTTACTTAAGCCAAGTTTTGAGACTTGATTTTCTGTGCTTCGCGGAAAGACAAGGGATTCTCTTCATTTTCTTTGCGGGAAGAAAATGAAGCAGCAGTAGCTTCAAACCAACAAA
>CAZIQU010000089.1:0-1494 GCA_964541445.1 uncultured Lachnospiraceae bacterium
GGTTATTTTGGTAATAAACAAAATAGATAAAATTCCCAAAGAGCAAATACTGAAAAAAATGGCTCTTTATAAGGATATGACATTTATCAGCGAGATCGTGCCGGTATCGGCGCAAAAACAGGATAATATCGATACGCTGGCTGCGGTGATAGAAAAATATCTGCCGGAGGGCCCCATGTATTTCGCTGAGGATATGCTCACCGACCGAGCCGTAAGGTTTGTGGCCGCCGAGATTATCCGTGAAAAACTGCTGCGTTGTTTGAACGACGAGATACCGCACGGTACCGCAGTGGAGATAAATTCCATGAAAGAGCGTGATAAAAGCGATATAACCGACATCTCCGCCGATATAATCTGTGAGAACAAGCGTCATAAGGCAATAATCATCGGTAAGGACGGCGCCATGATGAAAAAGGTGGCTTCGGCGGCGCGATATGAACTTGAGCAGCTGCTGGAGGGCCGTGTGAACCTTGAGGTTTGGGTAAAGGTGCGAGAGGACTGGCGCGACAAACCGGCGCTGCTGAAAGAGCTGGGCTATGAAGAAGAAAGCGATATGTAAGATATAAATGACTGTTGAATTCGAACTTTTAAAGAAATGCTCTCATACCGGCGCTCGCGCCGGCATACTGCACACGCCGCACGGCGATATCGAAACGCCGATATATATGCCGGTCGGCACCAAGGCCACCGTCAAGGCAATGCTGCCGGAGACTCTCAAGGAGACCGGGGCGCAGATAATACTGGCCAATACCTATCATCTGCATCTCCGTCCGGGTGAGAATATTGTTGCAGGAGCCGGCGGGCTGCATGATTTTATGCATTGGGATCGCCCTATACTTACCGACAGCGGCGGTTTTCAGGTCTTCAGCCTGGCCAATATCAACAATATAACCGAAAACGGCGTTGAGTTCCGCAGCCATATTGACGGTCAGCGCATGTTCATGTCGCCGGAAGATTCCATACACATACAAAACGCTCTGGGCGCCGATATAATCATGGCATTTGACGAGTGTGTGCCTTACGGAGCCGATCGCGCGTATACGGCCGAATCGCTTGAGCTCACTTACCGTTGGGCGCAGCGCTGCCGGGCGGCGCACCTCGACACTGACAGACAGGCTTTATTCGGCATAGTGCAGGGCGGCATGTTCGGCGATCTGCGCAAGCGCTCGGTTGAAGAGATATGCTCGCTCGATCTGCCCGGATACGGTATCGGCGGGCTGAGCGTGGGCGAACCGAAGGAAGTGATGTTCGATATCCTCCGCGAGACGGTACCGCTTATGCCGGCGGATAAGCCGCGCTATATGATGGGCGCCGGCAGCTTCGATATCTTTACCGAGGCCGTAGCCGCCGGGGTTGATATGTTCGACTGTGTGATGCAGACGCGCATGGGGCGCAACGGCGCGGCTTTGACACGCAATGGGCGCATTAACCTGCGCAATGCCTGCTACAAGGACGATTACGCGCCTTTGGATGAGACCTGCGGCTGCTATACCT
>CAZIQU010000089.1:1504-6369 GCA_964541445.1 uncultured Lachnospiraceae bacterium
GCTGGATGCGGTGTATTTTACAGAGCGTATCTGCGGCATCTGGTCATATCGCAGGAAATACTGGCCTCCATGCTGCTGAGCCTGCATAATATATACGCCAGCATCAATTTTATGAAAGAGATGCGTGAGAGCATACTTGCTGATAAATTTGCTGAATTTAAGTGCAATTTCGATAAGATATGGTATAATGTTTAACATTGTAAGGAGGATACTAAATGTTAGGACAATATTTCTTTGCTGAGACCGCACTCACCACGGGCGGCAGTTCTTGGATCTTCATTATTCTCATAGTGGTCATGTTTGCTTTTCCGCTTCTTACTTCACGTTCGCAGAAGAAGCAGCAGAAGCAGAGACAGGATATGCTTGACGCGCTGAAAAAGGGCGACGAGATAATGACCGTCGGCGGCTTTATCGGCACGATCGATAAAGTTAAAGAAGACGGGTTTGTTGTTAAAATGAATCCTGACGGCATCAAGCTGGAACTGAGAAAAGATTCCGTGCTGAAAAAGACCGTAGAGGACGCCCCTGTCGAGACCGAGTACGATTATGTGATCGAGGACGACAAAGAAGAAGCCGGAGACGCCGACGCCGCTGTTGAAACAAAGAGCGAAGACGCTGACTTCAAGGCCGAGAAAAAGCGCGGCAAGAAGGCGGAATAAAACCCGGACCGAAAAAATATGCTTATTTTACAGAATGCCGTATTGCTCGCAGATATTTATTTGGTTTGTCTGATAGCTTCCGTCATCGCGGCGGCGGCCTTTCTTGTGATAAAAAATATCAGACGCAGCAGTACGCTGAAAGCTCTGCATACTGACGATACGGTCATCTCTGCCGGTGAGATGCTTAAACTGCCGGATAAAAAAGTTAAAAAGCCGATCATGCCGCAGGCATTTACGCTAAGCGGTGTTTTCGGCTTTTTTTTCGCTTTCGGTCTGAGCGGCCTGCTGCTGCTCCGCGATGAACTGGCGGTGAACGCGGTATTTATACTGAGTTTGCTTTTCGGCATCGCCGGAGAGGTATCGGTCTCCATGCTGGCATACGCTTTGGCTATAAAGAATGACGCTTCGGTAATCTTTGCGCCGCAGTCGGTGGGGCTTACCGGCGTGGTCTCGCAGAACATACCGGCTTCCAAAAAAGGCACCGGTTATATACGCGTTTTCATGAACGGCAGGGTAGTGAGAATCAAGGCGCTCAGCGTCGATGAGGTATCGCTCACCAAGGGAACGGAGGTAAACGTCATGTACGCTTATTCCGACAGCTCGGTAGTCGTGGAAATGGCAAAAAAATAAGCCGGAGAACCGTATTTCGATCCCTAGCCGAAGCCAGGTGGGCAATCTGCCGCTTACTTTTGCTTTCCACTTTATAGAGGCATAACAGCCGTAAACGAACGCGAAATCCCGTAGTGAAAATGTAGGTTCGAAATATATCAATTCCCCGGTCGCAATTATTATAACCGAAAATTTTCGTTTTAGCAACTTTTTTCATGATCGGATATGTGACATGCTTTGTACATGTTTTTTTAACGGTCTGCGGTATATAATCTTTATACGGAATATCGGAAAATTTAAATTTACAGATATAGAGGCAGCTAAATATGAATATTGCCATGGCAAAAGAACAATTTACACAATTACAGGAAAAAATGCATGCGTACCAACATGCTCTGTCGCTGCTGTATGTCGATTCGGTGACTTCGGCGCCGACCGGCAGTGCCTACGGGCGCGGCCTGACGATGGGCGCGCTGTCCGCTGAGGCTCATGAGCTTATTGCCGGTGAAAAAACCGGTGAACTGCTCGCTTATCTGACGGCGGAAAAAAATAATCTTGATCCGATCACACAAAGGCAGACGGAGCTGCTCAGCGAGGAGTACGGCAAGATCGTAAAATTTCCGCTGGAAGCTTATGTCGAGTACACACAGCTGCTCAATGAAGCCAGCACGGTATGGCATTCGGCCAAAGCCGGTGACAACTACGCCGAATTTGAGCCATATCTGGCGAAGATCGTTGATTTTCAGAAAAAGATCGCCGCGTGGTATGACAGCAGCAAACCCGCCTATGACGTATTACTGAACGAATATGAAAAAGATCTTACTGCAGCGCAGGCTGACGCTTTTTTTGCCGCGGTGAGCTCAAAGCTGACGCCGCTCGCCGCTGCTGTCGCGGACAGCGGCATAAAAATAGACGACGGGTTCAGATATGATTATTATCCCGCCGCCGGGCAGGATAAACTTGCGCATTATTTGATGGATGTAATGGGTATCGACGCGGCGCACTGCGTGCTGGGTACAACCGAGCACCCTTTTACCGACGCGTTTAATAAGTACGATGTGCGTATAACCACAAGATACGATGAAAATGATCTGCTTTCCTCAATGTACAGCGTCATTCATGAGGGCGGGCACGCGCTTTATGAGCTTAATATCGGCGATGATATTGCTTTCAGCTGCCTCGCCGGCGGTGCTTCTATGGGTATGCATGAAAGTCAGTCAAGACTGTACGAAAATATCATCGGCCGTTCGCGAGCCTTTACCGGCCTTATTTTCCCGAAACTGAAGGAGCTTTTCCCGTCACAGCTGGCGGAGGTGGGTGCGGAGAATTTCTGGCTGGCGGCAAACAAAAGCACGCCGTCGCTCATTCGTACCGAAGCTGACGAGCTGACCTATCCGCTGCATATTATGGTGCGCTACGAACTGGAAAAAAAGCTTATTTACGGCGAAATAAACACAAGAGAGCTGCCGCATTACTGGAAGCTCATGTATAAGAAATACCTGGGGGTGGATGTCCCCGATGACCGACGCGGCGTATTGCAGGATTCGCATTGGAGCGGCGGCAGCTTCGGTTATTTTCCGACATACGCTTTGGGCAGCGCCTACGCGGCACAGATAACGGCGGCCATCAATCGTGATTTTGATGTCGACGCGGCGGTGGAACGCGGCGAGCTCAAAAAGATTGTCGGCTGGCTGACGGAAAAGATCTACCGATACGGTATGACGCTGAAGCCGGCGGAGCTGATTGAAAATTGCTGCGGTGAAGCCTTTGACCCGACCTTTTATACCGATTATCTGACGAAAAAATACCGCGAAATATACGCTTTGTGAGCGGCGGGACGGGTGACGCGCGATAAAAAAAGACAGCAGAACCGAAACAATATTTTTATGGTAAAAGTATATATAAAAAAAGGTAGCATTTAGAGTGTATTCCTGAGGTAAACGAATATGTAGGATACGGA
This sequence comes from uncultured Lachnospiraceae bacterium, assembly GCA_964541445.1. Lineage (GTDB taxonomy): Bacteria > Bacillota > Clostridia > Eubacteriales > Anaerofustaceae > CAZIQU01. The sequence goes on from CAZIQU010000089.1 coordinate 4,733, forward strand.
GGGTAGCCTTTTCGGGTTGCCCTGTGTACTTTGCTGTCAGTTTGTTGATGATTCTTTGCCTAGTATCCGCATAGAATGATTTACGAGCCACATCGCCTGCTTTTTCGTCCAGCTATACGGAGCGAATACTGAAACTATTTGGCCGACAATCTATACCCCAAATATAGCCAGTCGGAAGTGTCACGTAGGTGATGCGCTGGCACATTCGGAAAGTTGTATTTCTCGCTATTCCGAAAGGACACGGATTTAAAATGAAACTGTTATGAAAATACAATTTGTTCGGATGGGTGGTGTTGACAACAACATTTCCTTATATTTGTAAGTCCATTATATAGCACGCTCTGACTACTTTGAGCTCATGCTGTTCCGACATATTCTAAAATAGCTTTCGTTAATTTTAACTTTCCACCCGATAAAAAAGAATGATTTATTTTGGACAATCCGCCAACGCTATTGGATAGACGGAGCCATGGCTCCGTCTATCCAACACAGTCTCGCATTTATTTCTCTTATTGTGTCTATTCTATTGACTATGGTTCATAAACTTAGTTGTTATGACATGACATTTTTGTTAAATATATTTTTTTGTATTCCCGTTTATTTACTATTTTTGCATATATTGAAACAATGATCATATAGTTATATTAAGTTTACTAATTCCATGATATTCATGTTGGAAATTTGATAATAACCCAGTGACGCTAATTATGGCATCATATATTTCCCTTTCTGCTATTTTAAGGTTCTCCGCGCTAGCATTTTTGTCGTCTATTACAACTATATTATCTTCTATGATCTCTTGGCATTCTGTATATTCATTTAAGATATCTTCAAAAGCGCTATATTTTTCTTCCCAACTATCGTATACCTCGCCTTCAGATTCAGGTTCACGATCTTCTAGCCATTCAAGTCTATTCTCGAGACAATCGATAATGCTGGGGAGTAATTCTAAATGGTTTCTATCAAACATCGCTTCTGCTAATAACAAATTCATCGTTTTCATCAATTTTTCTCCATAATGTATTTTTTTTATGTAAAAAATAGAGTAATTAAAGGTTATTTACGTTTATTAGATTAGTTATTTCATTAATTTCTAATTTTAAAGTTCTTACTTCATTTTGGCACGTTTCTTTTTTTCTCTTTATTTTGTAATATTTTTCTTTGGCCATTGATAATATATCACGATTTTTAGGAGAAAAAACAAGCTTATTTATTAGTGATTGGCATTGATCTTTTGCTTGTTTAAGTTCCTTAAATAAAATCTCGTATTCTTTTATGGTTTCACTTAATTTATATTCCAAAAATATTTTACGCCTAAGTAATTTTAGTTGTTCTTTTTTACTTACAGCAGACTTTTTTATTTGCATCGGTACATAGTAATCACAGATTTTCGAACAATTTTTAAAATTTATAAGATTTTTAATGTTTCCTCTATAGCAATATTTGTTTTGTCTGTAAGGGCAATCGTTTGTCGCGTTTTTATTTCGGATATTTTTATTAGTTACTTTACATTTAAAAGGATAACATCTTTTTTTGTAATTAAAACTACCGCAAAAATAACAGTAATTTGCCTTTTTCGATATACAGTTATTACCATCAAACTTATCTTCTGGAATAAAATCTTCATCACCTTTTTG
>CAZIQU010000090.1:0-5778 GCA_964541445.1 uncultured Lachnospiraceae bacterium
ATAGGCATGGCGATCGTGCTCGTATTTAAGGGCACAACCGGCGGCACAGATCTGCTGGCGACATTGCTGCACAATAAATTTACCACTGTTTCTGTCGGCGTTTGGCTTTTGGTAATTGACGGTGCCGTTGTGGCCGTTGCCGGTGCTGTTTTGGGCAATATTGAGATTTCATTGTATTCTGCCATAACAGTGTATGTTTCCATGAAGGTTATCGAGCTGTTTCAAAACGGCTTTGATTATAACAAAGCGTTCTATATCATAACCGACCGTCCTGCGGTGATCAAAGAGGCGATATACAGCGAGCTTGATCGCGGGGTGACCTTTATTAGAGCCAGGGGCGGATTTTCGGATGCCGACCGTGATATTCTTTTGTGTGTAGTCTCCAGAATGCAGATAAGCGATCTGAAGGCGATCATCAAGCGCAGCGATCCGCAGGCTTTTGTTTTTATCGCCGATGTAAACGAAGTTTTCGGCGAAGGTTTTGAAACCAGATAAATTGGTATTATAATTATCGAAAACTCAGGGGTAATCAATATGAAGAAGTTTGACAAAGTACTTGTTGCCAACAGAGGGGAAATCGCCATCAGAATAATGCGCGCCGTGCAGGAATTGGGCATGAAGGCGCTCGGTATATATTGCGAAGAGGACTATCTGTCTCTTTTTCGTACCAAAGCCGATGAAGCTTATCTGATCAAGAGCAAAGAAACGCCTACCGATGCTTATCTTAATAAAGAAGCGATAATCGACACCGCTATCAGGCATGGCGCTGACGCCATACACCCCGGCTACGGTTTTCTGGCCGAGAATGCCGAATTTGCCCAGATGTGTGAAAACGAGGGCATAAAGTTTATCGGGCCGAGGGCGCAGGTTATTGATCTGTTGGGCAATAAGGTCAACGCCAAAGACGCGGCAGTGGCCGCCGGCGTGCGTGTTATTGAGGGCCGCACGGTGGCTGACATGAACGAGGCTATGGCAGTATCTGAGAAAATAGGCTATCCGGTGATGATCAAAGCGGCGGCCGGCGGCGGCGGCCGCGGTATGCGCATTTGCGAAAGAAGTGAAGACATGCCGGAGCTGTTCGACTCGGCGGTACGCGAGGCCGAGAAGGCTTTCGGCGACGGCAGCGTGTTTATCGAAAAATACATCGTTGAACCCAGACACGTTGAGGTGCAGATACTCGGCGACGAATACGGCAATACTGTGCATCTTTACGAGAGAGACTGCTCCATTCAGCGCCGTCATCAAAAGATTATTGAATTTACCCCCTGTCTTTCCATCGACGAAAAGACCCGCCGGGCGCTCTGCGAGGACGCGCTGAAGCTGGCGCGTCATGTAGGCTATACGAATGCCGGTACTGTCGAATTTCTGCTGGATAAAGCAGGCAACCATTACTTTATCGAAGTTAATCCGCGTATTCAGGTAGAGCATACTATTACCGAGCTGGCCTGCGGAATAGATATAGTTGAAAGTCAGATACTTATCGCCGAAGGCTATCGGCTTGATTCTGAGGAGATCGGGGTAAAATCGCAGAGCGATATTACCTTTAGAGGCGCGGCCATAGAGTGCCGTATCACCACGGAAAATGTGACGAATAATTTTATGCCCGATACCGGTAAAATTGAGGTGTATAAAACCGGCGGTGGCCCGGGAGTGCGTCTCGACGGCGGCAACGGCTTTACCGGCGCGGTAATAACGCCTTATTTTGACAGCCTGCTGGTAAAGACCTCAACCTATGATCGTTCGTTTGAAAAGGCTCGCCGCAAGATGATTCGCACGCTCAAAGAACACGATATCGAGGGCGTAAAAACCAATAAGGATTTTCTGATAAATATCCTCGAGCATGATGTTTTCAAAAGCGGCAAATGCGATACGACCTTTATAGATAAGCATCCTGAGCTTTTCAATCTGAAGCTCTACGATGACCGCGAGCAAAAGCTGCTGAAATATATATCCGAAAAATCCATGGCTGCCAAAAACGCGCCGAAACCGGATTTCGATTTTTCTTTTGGTGCTTTAAAGACCGATAAGCCAAGGCGCGACGGCACGAAGCAGATACTGGATAAATACGGCGTAGCAGGTTTAATTAACTATGTCAGCGATAAAAAAGAGCTGCTTTTTACCGATACCACGCTGCGTGACGCGCACCAATCGCTGGAGGCCACGCGTATGCGCACTGCCGATATGCTCAAGGTGGCCGATGCCGTAAGCCGCTATGAAGCCGATCTCTTTTCTCTGGAAATGTGGGGCGGCGCTACTTTTGACACCGCGTACAGATTTTTATACGAATCACCGTGGACCAGGCTCAAGAAGCTGCGTGAGAATATACCGAATATCTTGTTTCAGATGCTTTTCCGAGCGTCAAATGCCGTTGGGTATACCAATTACCCCGATAATGTTATCCGCGATTTCATCAAATGCGCCGCGGACAGCGGTATAGATGTTTTCCGTATATTCGATTCACTCAACTGGCTGGAGCAGATCAAGGTCAGCTGCGATGAGGTGCTCAAGCAGGGTAAAGTCGCGGAGGTGGCTCTTTGCTATACCGGCGATATTCTTGATAAGCACAAGACCAAATATACGCTCGATTATTATGTGAAGAAAGCGCACGAAGTGGAACAGATGGGCGCTCATATTCTGACCATAAAGGATATGAGCGGACTGCTCAAGCCGGTGGCTGCCTATGAGCTGATAAAAGCGCTGAAGCAGGAGGTGAAAATTCCTGTCAATCTGCACACGCACGATACCTCCGGCAACGGTGTGGCTACGCTGCTGGCTGCTTCCTTGGCCGGTGTTGACATCGTGGATGCGGCTCTTTCCAGCATGAGCGGTCTTACCAGTCAGCCGTCTCTCAATGCGGTCGCGGCGGCGCTGGAATTCGGTGAGCGCCAGAGCGCGCTTGATCCCGACGATCTGCAGGAGCTCAGCGACTATTTCGAGAGAATTCGTCCGGTATACAATAAGTTTGAGTCCGGTCTGAAGAGCGGCACCACCATAGTTTATAAGTACGAGTTCCCCGGCGGACAGTATTCCAATCTGAAAGCACAGGTTGACAGCTTCGGTCTCGGGCACCGTTTCAATGAGGTGCTGCAGAAATATAATGAAGCCAACGAGCTTTTCGGGGATATAATAAAGGTAACGCCTTCCAGCAAGGTGGTCGGCGACATGGCCATATTTATGGTGCAGAACGGCCTTGATAAAAAGAATATATACGAAAAAGGCAAACAGCTTGCTTTTCCGGACAGCGTGATCGATTTTTATAAGGGTAATATCGGTCAGCCGGAGGGCGGTTTTGACGAAAGAATGCGCGAGGTGGTGCTTAAAGGCGCCGATTATATCACGGTAAGGCCGGGGCTTCTGCTGCCGGACGCCGATTTTGCAGCTATAAAAAAAGAGTACCGTGAAAAATACGCTGTCGAGCTAAGCGAGAATGCGGCTGTGTCAGCCGCTATTTATCCGAAAGTATATGAGGATTACATCAAGTTTCTTCAGGGCTACGGCGATTTTATCACCATGCGCAGCGATGTGTTCTTCTACGGGCTTAAGGAGGGTGAATCCTTCGATTATTCGGTGGCTCCCGGCACATTAAAAAATATTAAGCTTATAAGAATCGGTACGCCCGATGATGAGGGCTTCATACCGTTTACCTATGAGGTGGACGGGTTCCGTCGGGAAATAAACATTGAAGATATACATACCATTCAGTCCGATCTGCGCAAGAAAACCGTTTTGGCCGATGAAAACGATGAGGGTCAGGTTGGCTCGCCTATACCGGGTACGGTGATGAAGGTAAATGTTAAGCCGGGGGATAGCGTAAAGAAAGGCCAAACGCTGGCCATGGTCGAGGCTATGAAAATGGAAGCCGAGGTGCTGGCTAAGATCGACGGTATTGTTGCGGAAGTTAATATCGAACCGGCGCAGCGAGTTGCCGCCAAGGAACTGATAATGGTAATAGAACCGAAAACCACCGAGGAGAACTGAGCGATATGACAGGCAGTGAATTGAAAGAGCATCTCAACGATAAGGGGGAGAGCGCAGAGTATCTTTGCGGCTGGAAAGATAAAAAGATCAGAAGGCTTACTTTCTTTGACGATGCGGATTTCGGCAGCGGTATAAATCTGTATTTTATGAGTAAAAAGGATTTTTCTTCCGCGGCAGAAGCATTTTGTGCCGCTTGGATGAACCAGTACCTGTGGGAAGAGGACATCGAAAAATATTTTGATTTTTCACACGAAAAAGCCGATGCTGTCCGCGACGGCGCATTCGCGGAGGATATTGCCAGATATGTATACAGAGATATCGACGCGGAAGCAGCGAAGCGCTATATAAATAAGGCGCTCAGACCTATCGCCGAGAAAGCCAGACTTGCCGGCGAAGACGAGAGTGACGGAAAAGATGAATTTCTGTCGAGATCGGGCGTCTATGTGGACAGAAAATTCACTTTGAAAAACTCATACATTTTAAAAACAGGCGAGAATATAAAAGACGCCGTATTGCTTTACCGCAGCAGCGGCTCTAAGCTGCAGACCGGTTGTGAGATGTTTTTCGAGACCGATAATAAGTACGCTTTTTATTTGGAATGACTTTAATTTTCAGCTGCGTTATGTTAATATTACAATAAATGCGCTTGTAGCTCAGGGGATAGAGCAACGGTTTCCTAAACCGTGTGTCGGAGGTTCGATTCCTCTCAAGCGCGCCAAAAATTTAAAATGCCAAAGCCATATTTTTTCATGCTTTTAAGCCTGCTTAACGCTTGAAAAAATATGGCTTTCTTTATGTCGGCAAAAATACTTTTATTCATAGAAGTATATTCGCTGCGCCTTCGGCTGCGCTCATTTATTTTGCCGCCATATACAGCTGTTCGTGTTTGTGTCAATGCAAGCAAGCTTGCTTTAAACAAACACTCACAGTTGTGCATTTCTTATTTTTCAAACCTTGTGTCGGAGGTTCGATTCCTCTCAAGCGCGCCATCGTCGCAATTTACTCAACTCGTTGAAGATCTCCCTTTTGGAGAGGTCTTGTTGACTCGTTTCGTAATTGCTCCTCTTCCGCCGAAATGAAGTGCCGCATTTCGGCGGCGACCGGGGCAAGGCAACTTTATTTTAATTTGATTGGCTGTGCTTGTCTGTTGCTGCCGATGCAACGGTGGCATTCACTTTTTGTGTGCGAGTCTTTTTTTAGGGGAAATAGGGTGTCGTGCCTTATCGTGGAAAGCTTTAAAAAAATTACGGAAAGTCATCTTGCTATGTGGATATGTCTTTGTGTTGTTTTATGTGAGACATTTAGTAAAGAAAGCCAGATCTCAGAATATAGGTTATACAAGCGTGATATTTAAAGACGAGCATACGAATGATATGCAGAATAAGCCTGACAAGGTTTATCCGAGCTTTTTTAAAGCATTATTGCCGCTGGCAATCGTGATAGGACTTGCCTTTGTCCTTCAAAAGGGTTTCGGCATTTCTGCTGCAATGTCTGTATTCGTTAGCCAAATACTTGCGTTTATAGTTCTCTATCTAACTTGCGGAAACTGTTTTACGAAGAGTATTAAGTCAATTTTTCAAACTTCTGCCGAGAGTGTAGGCAGTTTTCTGTTCACGTGTGGTTGCATGGTAGGGTATGCCAGCGTGGTCGCTGAGACGAAAGCGTATCAAAGTATTATCGAGGGATTAAGCAACCTTTCTATAAATCCATATATATTCACAGTTTTGGCGGTGGCGATCATAGCCGGAGTTACTGCAGAATGTAATACCGGAGAAATACTTTTTCTTGAATCTTTTGCAG
>CAZIQU010000090.1:5788-6355 GCA_964541445.1 uncultured Lachnospiraceae bacterium
TTTTGCAGGCAAGCTTCTTTCAAATCCAAGTGTAAATGCCGGTGTGATACACAGGCTTACTACGATGACGGCAACTGCTTTTGATTCGATGCCTCACGGTGGTTTCGTACTGCTTTCACTCGAATTGTTTGGCTATGATCATAAGAGTGGATATAAATATGTTTTTGTTTCTGGAATATTGGTACCTTTGCTTGCTACAGTTGTTGGGCTTATTGTTTCGCTGATATTCTACTAGATCAAATGTACAATGAAAGGAGCAGGGGGATATCCCCGCAAAGTTTATGGACGAAAAAATAGCAAAATTAGTCGAAGAACGTAGGAAAAGAGCTGCTTTAACGCTTAAGAATCAAAAAGCAGACAGAATACCCATAGTTGCGTGGCGAAGCGATTATCTTGTGTATTACTATGGATATGAAATGCATCAGATCGATACTTATGATAAAATGGTTGAAATATATAAACGCGCGAATGAAGATTTCGATTTCGACGTCTGCGACCTTATGGACCCAATCGGGCTTACTTATCCGCGTCGAGCTGAAATTCTTGGCGGTACCATGTATTCGCTTA
>CAZIQU010000091.1:0-5522 GCA_964541445.1 uncultured Lachnospiraceae bacterium
CCATTTGCGAATATCGTACGGAACATAATATTCGGTTTCCGGCGGATACTGATAATCTTTTTTCGCCGTCTGTTTGTCGTTGGGATTGATCACCGGTGTCTTGCACAGCGGGCAGACTTTTTCTCCCGGTGCAAGCTCTACACCGCAGTTTACGCAATAAGACATATTATTTGCCTTTCTTCAATTTTCTTTCTGGTTGCTTTCAATTTTAACATGTATCCCCAGTTTAACCAGAGATGTCAGAAATTCACGCTCAAGATCAGGTTCTATTATCGTACGGGTAATATTCATATATAATTTACCGCCGTAAGAAGCCGCGCCGATTACCACAGGGTTGGACGACAGCGGACCGATGATGAACTCCATACGCTCAACATGCGCCCGCATCTCCTCAGGCAGCGTTATCACGCCCAAATTTGAAAATGTGATTGTGTTTTTCTTGTCGCCTACCGTGTTGAAAACCACTTTCATGACAAAGTCTTTTATAAAGAGGGGAGTAAGCCGCAGCAGCATGTTTTTTTCGGTCTTTACATTGGTGGTAAAACGCGCCTTGAGGTTTTTTTTCGTCAGTTCACTGCCGGCAAAGTGGTGGACTATATTTATAACTTCGTCCATGGTGTAACTGCCCATTGCCGGGTCTATGCCGGGGTTGATGTAGCTGGCAAAATTACGGGTAGTCTTGCTGGGAAATATTTTACGCAGATTTACCGGCAGACTTACTTTTACTTCTTTCATGCGCCGTACATTGTCGGTCTGCTTTCTTTGCAGAGTATCGGCCGCACAAAGAAGAGCGGCGGCCATATATTCCGTAACGGTAGCTTTTTTTTCTTTGGCGCGCGCTATTATTTCCTCGGTATCGATAATCGCCGTCGTCAGATTTACGAAGCCGTCCGGCTCGGTTGTCCCTTTTATGCGGTAAGCGTCTTTCTCTTTGCGGCTGGCGCTGACAGTGCCGGCATTACTGAGAAAACAGTCTTCAATCTCCTCGTCACCGGCTTCTTCGTCGCAGTCGAGAATCGAGTCATCGCGGGGAATCTTTATATTATATTTTAACTCAAGATATTCGGCGGTAAGGGTTTTCATAAACATCAGCCCGCCGGTGCCGTCCGTCAGTACATGGTAAAATTCTGCGGCTATACGGTTTTGATAATAAAGTACGCGAAAAGCGTAGCCCTTGTTTTCCCGCAGACTCAGATGCGCGCATGGGTATGCCCGGTCAACAGTTATCGGCGGACCGCCTTCGGCCTGTTCAAGATAATACCAGAAAAAACCTTTTTTCAGATGTACCGAAAAAGCCTGAAATCTTCTGAGTGTACGCTGCTGGGCAGCCGCCAGTATTTCGGGGTCGATCGGCTCATCAAGAGTCGCCGACAGACGAAACATCGCCACCCAATTTTTCCTTTTCGCCGCAGGGTATATCTTAGCGGCATTGTCAAGCCTCATCCATGAAGGAGATTGTGTGCTCATCGCAGATGTTCTTTCACAAACTCTTTTATTTTATTCATCGCCGGCACTGCTTCCGGTATGCCGTATAATATATATACATGCCACATGCCCGGCTCAATATGCAGCAAACAATCGTTGCCCAGAGCGAAGAGCCGTGATTCCAGCATTATGGCGTCGTCGAGAAGTATCTCGTCACCGCCGGCAAAGATGAGACTGTCCGGCATATTTGCCAGATTGCCGAATATCGGCGAAACAAAAGGATCGTCGGTATTATCCCCGGCATAAACATTGGCGTAGTATTCCAACATTTCTTTTGACAGGGTAGGGTCTTTTTCGGCGTTAAACTGATGGGAAGGCCCGGAGAATGTCAGATCCGTCCACGGCGATATTGATATAACCGCTGCCGGCAGCGGCAGCTGCAGGCTTTTCAGCTTGAGGCAGAGTGCCCAGACAAGGCCGCCTCCGGCCGATTCGCCGCACAAAATAATATCTTCGGGAGCGTAACCGGTTTCCATGATATAACGGTATGCCGTGAGGGCATCCTCCACGGCGGCAGGGTAGGGAAATTCCGGCGCCAGACGGTAAGCCGCGCAGAAAACGCGCACCCCTGTCTGAGCGGCCAAAATGCCGGCAAAACCGTTGGCGTATTTTATGCTGCCGGCGGTGTATCCGCCGCCGTGCAGGTACAATATCACCCCACGCTGTTTTATCTCTTTCGGGTTTACCCAGTTGCTTTCAAAGTTATCAAAAAACTTCGGTATTATCTCTATTTTCGGTGCGACAGCTTTCTCCATAAGATCGCCCACGGCATCCTGAAGCTTTCTGGCTGTTTTAATGTCTCCGTGATTAAGTGTTGACTTGGTCAAAAACAACTGCTTACGCATCAGTTCGGTTGGTATAGGCATATTAATTTCCCCTCTCAGATGTTTTTATCTGCGGTATCTGTGCCAAAATAACGGCGGCAAACATGAGAGCGCTGCCCAATATCTCTTTTGGACTCATCATTTCTTTGAGAAGCAGCCAGCCGCTGACAGCGGCGAATACTGATTCGAGGCTGAGTATTATCGAGGCAATCTCCGGTTTTATGCTTCTCATCGCCACCACCTGTAAGGTGTATGCTACGCCGCTGGAGAGCAGCCCGGCATACAGAACCGGCATCCATGCCGCTGAAATATCGGCTAAAACCGGTTTTTCAAAAATAAACATCAGAGGCAGGGCAATTACCGCACAGGTTAAAAACTGTATTCCGGACATTTTAATGCAGTCCGCTTCGGAAGAAAACCGGCTGATCAGCAGAATGTGTATCGAAAAAATCAACGCGCAAAGCAGCAAATAGAAGTCGCCGCCGGCAATTGTGAAGTTTTCTTTTATACATAAAAGATAAAGGCCGACCGAAGCGATCACTACGCTCACCCAAACATTTAAGCCGATCTTCTTTTTCATGAATAGGCCCATAAGAGGCACTAATACGATATACAAGGCGGTAATAAAACCGGCCTTGCCCGCTGAGGTCGTCATTATGCCTATCTGCTGACTCGATGATGCCGTGAATAGGGCCAGCCCGCAAAGTATGCCGCCTTTCAGCGTAGCATGCTTATCGTAATGTGCCGCCTGCTCAGGATTTTTTTTATTGAGAAATGCGCCGAATGGAAGCACGACCAGCGCGCCGAGACCGAAGCGCAGCGCTATAAAAGTAAAGGGCCCTACATAGTCCATACCCACGCTCTGTGCCACAAATGCCGAACCCCAAATAAAAGCGGTCAGCAAGAGCATCAGGTTGCCGCCGAGTTTTGTCATTGTCTTTTCATCGTTCATGTTTTCACCGTTTTAGAAGATTATAACATATCGCCATGCCGGTACATTACGCCGAGAAAATTAACTGCCGGAAAAGATTTAACGGCAAAGTTTTTAACAGTAAATAAAGATGCCCGTGTCAGAATGTTATGAGCTTCATCCTGATACGGGCATCTTCGCCGGGCTTTCTCGGCGTTGCTGTCATTATGGAGAACAACCGCCTAACTGAGAATATGTTTTTACGCTTTGTCCGGAAAATGTTTTTCGTTCTGCGGTGTATCCAGCCCCAGCGTTCCGCCGGGATTCATGATATTTTCGGGGTCAAAATAATTTTTTAAGGCTCTGAATACATTGTATTCGGTAGTGCCCAAAGAGCCTTCCAGCCACGGACCGAACATTTTGCCGATGCCGTGATGGTGGCTCATTGAGGCACCGGACTTCTGTATCGCGTCGAGTATGCCGGCGTGGTATCGGCGAAATTCCTCGGGGTCGCTCATTTTGACGATAAATATGAAATAAAGATTGGCGCCCTGCGGATATACATGCGACATATGCGTCATACAGATCGTATCCGGACGTGATTTGCAGTAAGCGCGCACCTCGCGGTGGACTTTCTCCATATTGCTCCAGTTGACGGTACATTCCATCGTATCGGTAACGATGGCAAAATCCTGCATGGTGTCGCGCATATACGGATCGTTGAAGCGGCCCTTCTCCCATGCCTTTGTCACCTCTCCGGTAAGACTCATGCCGCCGTATCGACGGCAGATTTTTTTCGTTACACGGGCGCAGTTGGCGCTGAAACCCTTTTCGCCGTTGGTAAAGCCTAAAAACAGGCACATTTCGCCGCTTTTGTATCCGCCGATGTTGAAAAGATATTTCAGCGGGCTGTCTTCAACACCGTAAAGCTTCATCATTATCGAAGTTTCTTCCGGGTCGGAAAGGCGAAAGACCGACGGGTAGCCGGCTTCACTCTGCATTATTTCTCTGGCGGCGCACTGGGCGGTGTGCCAGTCTTTAAACATGAATGAAAAACGTTTTATTGTTTCCGGCATGTGTCTGAATACTTTAAGAGTTACATGTGTAAGCACGCCGAAAGCACCTTCACTGCCCATCATTATCTGATTCAGATCGGGTCCGGCGGCCTTGCGCGGGTAACGGTCGGTTTTGAACGCGCCGATAGGCGTGGCGTATTCCTGCGAAAGCACTATGTCAGAAATCACTCCGTAGTAGGTTGAATTTTGTCCCGCTCCGCGGGTCACGGTCCAACCGCCAACCGATGAATATTCAAAGCTCTGCGGAAAATGCCCGCAGGTGTACGCTCTTTTGGCGCCGAACAGCTTTACCGCGTCGTTTAGGGTCCGCTCGAGCGCCGGTCCGCTCATGCCGGCCTCAACGGTTATGGTCTGATCTGTCTCGTTGAAGTCGATAACCTTATTAAATCTCAGGCGCATATCCAGCGATATGCCTCCTCTTACGCATTCAACACCGCGGGTGACGGATGAGCCGCCGCCGTAAACATAAACGGGTATTTTGTTAAGGGCACAGTATTCGACGATTTTTTCGACCTGCTCTTTGCTGTCCGGATAAATCACTGCATCGGGCAGGTGATCTATTCTCTTGTTTCGCAGACGCATGATGTCGTACATGGTTTTGCCGTAGGCAACGGAAAGCCGCGCGTAATCGTCGGTACGTACGAAATCGTCGCCGACGATGCTTCGGAAATGATCGATATGTTTTTCGGACAGCCCGACCGGTATATCGTAGCTGACGGTGTCAAAGCCGGTGTCCTCTTTGTAAGCGCGAAAATAATCATCGTCGAGATCGAATTTTTCCTTGAGCATCTTATAAAGTGATTCTTTCGGGGCTTTGATCGTCAGCGGCGCGCCCCATTTGAATATTGACCTGTAAGAGTCTTTGGGAAATTCACCTTCTATCCATTTGGGCTCAAAATCTTTATATTTATGACTCATGCCGATTCTCCTCATTTTTCATCATATAGCTTTTTCGGTATAACGATACCAGCTTGCGGTATATCTTGGAATATATCTCGTCGAAGAGATCTTCATATATTTTATGCTCGTCACCGTCAGGGACAAAAACATCTTTTACGTGTACCATATTCTCAATGGCTTCTTCATAAGAGGCGTAGATGCCTTTTGAAACAAAAGCGACTATCGAGCTGCCCAGCCCACTGGCCTCATGCGTTTGTATGCGGCAGACAGGCAGACCGAACATATTGGCGGTGATCTGGCATATTTCGCTGCTCTGCGCACCGCCTC
>CAZIQU010000091.1:5532-6305 GCA_964541445.1 uncultured Lachnospiraceae bacterium
CCGGCCAGGTATAATTCTTTCACCGTGAAGCGGCCCCGTTTCTCAATAGTGCGCATGCCGTCCATGAGCGCAAAATTTATGCCTTCGATAATGGCTCGGTAAATGTGCAGCCGTGTGTGAATATCAGAAAAGCCGATTATCGAGCCCTTGGCGTGCGGCATAATGACGCCGGGCGTAAAATAAGGCTGCATTATCAGTCCGTCGCATCCCGGGGAGATCTCGCGCAGACGCTGATTGAGCAGTTCTTCGGCACTTACGCCCAGTGCCGCGGCCTGTCTTTCCTCTTTTTCGGCAAATTTATGCTTGAACCACGAAATTAGCCAGTAGCCGCGATATACCTGAAACTCGGGATTATACCTGTCTTTCAGCACGGCGCTGTACGGTGGTATGAACGGCAGCGGCTCAAGATATTTCTCAGTGGTAAACTGCACGGTGGCAGTCGTGCCGAAGCTGACAGCGGCTTTATCGGGTGTTATGCAAGAAAGGCCGAGCGTTTCGCAGCCCTTATCCGAACCGGTGGCGATAAGCGGCAGTCCGGCTTTAATGCCGGTCGCTTCGGCAGCCTCCGCGGTAATCTCACCGAGAAGTTCACCGGGTTCTTTCAGCTCACAGAGCTTTTCCGGCTCTATGTCAAATACGCATCTGGTAAGCTCGCCGTGCTTCATCCATCGGTGTGTCTTGGCGTTGAACGGTATATGGCCGATCATGTTGGCGGTTGAGTCGATAATTTTTCCGCACAAACGGAAATTGAGATATGTAGGCAGCATCAAAAA
>CAZIQU010000092.1:0-6265 GCA_964541445.1 uncultured Lachnospiraceae bacterium
TTTATCGGCGGCGCTCCGGTATGTAAAAAAACAGCCGCATTACTGCGTCTGTTTTTACATGAGCCGGTATTGCCGGTCGTCTTTCTATTTCGCTCTTTCCATATATTCGCCGGTACGCGTGTCAATACGTATGGTTTCGCCCTCGTTGACAAAAAGCGGCACATTTACTATGGCTCCGGTCTCCAGCGTTGCCGGCTTGTTGGCGCCGGTAGCTGTGTTGCCTTTTACGCCGGGCTCGCATTCCGTGATGAGCAGTTCCACAAAATTAGGCGGATCCACCGAAAAAGCCTCGCCCTTGAAGAATTTAATGGTGGCCATCATGTTTTCCTTGATGTATTTGATCGTGTCCGCTACCTTGTCTACTCCCAAGGGAATCTGCTCATAGCTTTCCGGGTCCATGAAGTAATACAAATCGCCGTCATTATATAGATACTGCATTTCCTTTGTTTCTATGTGCGCTTTGGCAAATTTCTCCGTGGGGTTGAATGTTCGCTCAATGGTAGCACCGGTAATGACGTTTCTTATCGTCGCTCTTACGAAAGCGCTGCCTTTTCCGGGCTTGACGTGCTGAAAATCAACTACTACATACACGTCTCCGTCCATCTCGAACGTTACGCCTTTTCTGAATTCACCTGCTGATATCATAAATAATCTCCTTAAAAAACATCTGCATAAATAAAATACTGAGATATTATATCACAACATATATGTGTTTTTAACAGTTTTAAGCCGTTTTTTCATTTCATTGCCGTTTTATGTATTCGGTAAGCATGGGCTCCCTGCAATGCGGGGACTGAACTGCACAGGGCTTTGATCAGATCAAACGGATTGAGTATTGTTTCGGCGGCTGCCAGTCGCGCGGTGATCTTCAGCATTCCGTCCTGAGGGGCGGCCGTGAAAGTAAAGATCAGCGGTTTGATATCTTTCTGCACGGTTTGTTTTTTCTTGTTGAGTTTACTTATACAGATGCTGTTCGCTTCGTTCCAGAAGGCGGTTGTCTGCTCCGCGGCCGCCGATGCTTCGGCTTGATCCAAAGCGAGAATTATTTCATAATCGGCGGTTGAAAAGCATTTGGACAGCGGTTTGTCGGCAGCACCGAGAGCGCTGACCGAATTGATCACCAACCCTTGCGGCATCACGGCGCTGAGCTTTTCGTACACTGTTTTTGTCTGCGGCTCACCGTTTAAGGCAACATCAAGAAATTCTGCGTCGCTCTCGGCGAAAAGCGGCGTCGGCGGTGAATAGCTCATTATCGGGTGCGGATTGAAACCTTCGGAAAACGTTATATCCAATCCGGCGCGGCGCAGTGCCCTCTGAAATGTGCGCTGAAAATCAAGCTGCGATATATATACGGCGCGGCCGGTCTTGCGGTAGCATATTCTATATTTCAAAATCGCACCTCCCGTAGCGGCTGCTTATGCCGCAGGCGCTGCACTTTTTGAAGCAGTCGGGCGTGGTGGCGGCATCGCGGCTTTTTCGGTATTCGCCTGCCAGAAAGCTTTTATCAACGCCGGTATCAATATAATCCCAGGGCATCTGCTCGTCGTCTTCGTATGCTTTACAGGCAAAATCTTCTATGGAAATACCGTTTTCAGAGAAAGCCTCCAGCCATTTGCCGCCTTGAAAATAATCGTCCCATGAATCGAATACGCAGCCTTTCCCGTAGGCGGCAAGCAATACGTTGTTGAGCGCGGCGCCGCCGCGGGCAAACGCGCCCTCGAGCAGGGAAACGTGCGGGTGATGATAGCTGAATTTTATTCTTTTGTTCATATGGCTCTTGAGCAGCTCCTGCTTGCGGATAAACTCATCCGCCGAGTTTTGCGGGCAAAACTCAAAAGGCGTGTGAGGCTTGGGCACAAAGCAGGCCACGCTCACCGAGATCGTCGGGAATCGCGGCTTCAGGTTCAGTGAAACATAAAGATCGTTGATTCTCTGCGCCAGTTCGGCGATGGCGATAACATCTTCATCATTTTCATAGGGCAGGCCGATCATGAAATAAAGCTTTATTTTGCTGTAACCGCTGCGGAACGCTTCTTCCAGGCCGGTAAAAATATCATCTTCGCTGATATTTTTATTGATAATGTCACGCATGCGCTGGCTGCCGGCTTCGGGCGCAAAAGTGAGTGAATTGCTGCGCACTGTTTTTATCTCGCGGGCAAGATCTAAGCTGAACTTATCTATGCGCAGTGAAGGCAGCGATACTGTAACCTTTTTATCCGCATATTTTTCGTTTATGGCTCTTACGGCCGGCAGGCAGCCGCGGTAGTCGGTTGTGGAGAGCGAAAGGAGCGAAACCTGCTCGTAGCCGGTGGTATCGAGCAGCGCCTGCGCCTGTTTAAGCACCGTTGCTGTTTTTTTCTGGCGAACCGGGCGGTAGATATAGCCCGCCTGGCAAAAACGGCAGCCGCGCGGGCAACCGCGCATTACCTCCACGGCGATACGGTCGTGGATAGGCTCTAAATAGGGTACGATGATCTTTTCCGGAAAATACGAGGAGTCCATATTACGTATATAGGCACGTTCAACTTTGCCGGCGGTGAATCCGGGTACGTAAACTCCCGGCAGCAAAGCGGCTTTTGCCAGATAACTTTTTTTGTCGGAGCAGCTTTTTTTCAGGCGGATGAGCTCTGGCAACACTTCCTCGGCCTCGCCTATTACCATAAGGTCAAAAAAATCACAGAATGGCGCCGGATTGACTGTACACGGGCCGCCGCCGATGATAAGCGGGCAGTTTTCGCCGCGCTCTGAAGCCTTGAGCGGTATGCCCGCCAGATCAAGCATATACAATACCGTTGTCAGGCACATCTCGTATTGCAGCGAAAAACCGACAAAGTCGAATTCGCTGAGCGGTTTGTATGTTTCCAGTGTATATAAAGGTAAACTGTATTCCCGCAGCTTCTGCGCCATATCCGGCAGCGGCGCGAAAACTCTTTCGCAGTTGATATCATCGCTGTCATTGAGCAGCCCGTATATTATTTTGGCGCCGAGATGGCTCATGCCCACTTCGTAGGTATCAGGGAAGGCCAGCGCAAAATTTAAGGCATTCTCTTTCATTGCGTAAGAATTGTATTCGCCGCCCGTATATCTTCCCGGTTTGTATACGAAGGGCAGTATTTTATCCTGCAAAGTTTTAAAATCCATTTTATCCGCCGATATTCTGTCGCATGTGCATAATAATATGATTCATTTTAAAAGATATAAAATGATATTTTATATTGTAAAATACACGATCCGACAAATTTTGTTTTGTGAGGGCAATGTAAAAATTGTATTCAAAATTATGCCTCATTTTGCCCGCATAAAATTTATTTTAACACAAAACAGGTTTCTTGCCCAGTCTCGAAAGAAAGATGTTCTTGAAACGTCAAAACGCTTTATGTTATCATTTTAAGAGTATCAAAATTTATTTACGGAGTTATAAATGGACGTCAAAAAAAGTACTTTCAAGCGTGGTATACATCCGCAGTACAACAAGCAGTATACCGACAAGCTGCCCATTGAAGAAATGCCTGCTCCTAAAGAGGTAGTCCTGCCGATGTCTATGCACATAGGCGCTCCCTGTACACCTGTCGTCAAGCCCGGCGATTATGTGTATATGGGTCAGCTGGTGGGTAAGGCGGGCGCGTTTGTTTCCGCGCATATCCATTCGAGCGTTTCCGGCACAGTCAAGGCCGTGGAGCCGCGGCTGAATATGAACGGCAACAGCGAGATGTGCGTGGTAATCGAAAACGATTTCAAAGATGACTATACCACAGAGATCGACGAACATGACCCGTCAAAGCTTTCGGCGGAGGATATCCTCAATTTGATGGAGTCTGCCGGTATTGTCGGCCTCGGCGGAGCAACGTTCCCGGCCAGAGTTAAATTCGCGCCGCCTAAGGATGCCGTCATTGATTATCTTATCCTTAACGGTGCCGAGTGTGAACCTTATCTTACCAGCGATCACGCGCTTATGCGCGAGAATGCCGCCGAGATAGTCGAGGGCATGGAGATCATGCGCTATGTGCTCGGCCTCAAAGAAGCCTATATCGGCATCGAGGATAATAAGCCTGATGCCATAGAAGCAATGAAAAAAGCTGCCCCCGAATGGCTCAACATCTATTCACTTGCTACAAAATATCCGCAGGGCGGTGAAAAACAGCTGATCAACGCCATTACCGGCCGCGAGGTTCATTCCGGCGCGCTGCCGGCTTCCGTAGGCTGTATCGTTTCCAATGTCGGTACGGCGTACGCGGTCTATCAGGCAGTTGTTCACGGTATCCCCTGTATCGAAAGAGTTGTCACGGTTACCGGCAGTGCGATAAAAACACCCAAGGTGCTGCGCTTCCGTATCGGTACTGAGGTGAAGGATATAATCGACTACTGCGGCGGGCTTACCGATGATGTCGCTAAGGTGATACTCGGCGGACCGATGATGGGCTTTTCCATATATGATACCGCAATACCGGCGGTAAAGGGAACAAGCGGCATACTTTGCCTTAACGCCGCTGACGCTTTTATTGAGCAGCCTTCCAACTGCATAAAATGCGGCAAGTGCGTAGAAGTATGTCCGATGGGTCTTATGCCCATGTATCTGGGAGCGT
The DNA here is from genome assembly GCA_964541445.1 of uncultured Lachnospiraceae bacterium. GTDB lineage: Bacteria > Bacillota > Clostridia > Eubacteriales > Anaerofustaceae > CAZIQU01. Next base: position 4,584 of record CAZIQU010000092.1, read on the forward strand.
ACAGCGAAAAACGCAGCTTCGACAAGTGTGAAGAATATGACGCCCTTGACTGCATCGAGTGCGGCTGCTGCGCCTTTACCTGCCCGGCCAGAAGGCCTTTGGTCGCGGAAATTCGCATGGCCAAGCGGGAAATAATAAATAAGAGAAAGAACGGATAGGAGGCAGAAAATAAATGACTGATAAATTACTGGTTGCGTCTTCATCCCCTCATGTTCGTTCGGCGATGACGACTAAAAAAATAATGCTTTATGTCATAATAGCTCTTCTTCCGGCATGCGCGGTCTCCGTCTATGTTTACGGCTTCAAGGCGATCCTGCTTATCCTTGTTTCCGCAGGCAGCGCCGTGCTCGCCGAATACCTGACACAGAAAATCATGAAAAAAACGGTAACCGTCGGCGATCTTTCCGCTGTTGTTACCGGTCTTTTGCTGGCGCTCAATCTGCCGGTGAACGCGCCGCTGTGGCTGCCGGTTATCGGCGCTGTCGTGGCCATAGTGCTGGTCAAGCAGCTTTACGGCGGCCTGGGCCACAACTTTATAAATCCGGCTTTGGCGGCCAGGGTCGTGCTGATGATCTCATGGCCGGCGCTCATGTCCGGCAGCGCTTTTATACCTCTTACCGACGTCGTTACCTCGGCCACGCCGCTGGCGGCTGAGAGCGCACCTTCGCTTTTGGCGATGTTTCTGGGCTTTCCGGGTGTGTACGGCTGTATCGGTGAGATCAGTGCTTTGGCGCTGATCGCCGGAGGCGTTTTCCTCATCTGCACTAAAGTTATAAACATTCGTATCCCGGGAGTCTACATTCTTACCGTAGCGATATTTTCACTTTTGAGCGGTCACGGGCTGGCCGGCACCGCTTTTCAGCTTTGCGCCGGTGGGCTGATGCTCGGCGCCATATTTATGGCTACCGATTACGTCACGTCACCGTCCACGCCTGTCGGTCAGATAATATACGCGGCGGGCTGCGGCATCATTACCTGCGTCATCAGATTCTACGGTGCGTATGATGAAGGTGTTTCTTTCGCCATACTGCTTATGAATGTAGCTACGCCGCTCATCGAGAAATATACGAAAACAAAGAAATACGGGGCGGTGAAAAGCAAATGAAAAAAATAAAACCGATCATTGTTTTGTTTCTTATATGTGTAATCGCTTCCGGTGCTTTGGCGTATTTTAATAACCTTACCAAAGACGCCATAGCCGAGCAGGAGGCAAAGACAGAGGCAGAGGCTTTACAGGCGGTAATGCCGGGGGCCGAAACGACTGCGCTTACCGAAGAAGAGCTCAATACCGTAACCGCCGGGCTTACTTTTGAAGATCAGACGATCGAAGCGATATACCGCGCGGAAATAAACGGCGAGGCTGCCGGATATATCTTGAAAACCACAGCCAAAGGTTACGGCGGCGTAATTACCGTAATCACCGGTATCGGCGCTGACGGCGTTATTACGGCTTCAAAGGTGATATCTCACTCCGAGACCGCCGGTCTCGGTGCCAAGGCCGCTGTATTCGGCGAAGGCAGCTGGATCAGCCAGTATGCCGGTAAGACTGCCGGTACTCTTACCGTGGTCAAGGGCGGCGGCGCGGGCGAAAACGAGATAGACGCCATTACCAGCGCCACCAAGACTTCGCGCGCAGTGACACGAGCCGTAAATATCGCGGGCATGGCTTTCGCGCTTCTGGA
>CAZIQU010000093.1:0-6147 GCA_964541445.1 uncultured Lachnospiraceae bacterium
GCTTGGCAAGAGATAATTTTCCGATTATCTTTGCGGCTGCTTTCTTGTGCTGATAAAGAGCCGCCTCATCTAAAAAATCTTCTTTAAATTTTTCGTCTTCCCACGATTCTTTGACATACGCACCTAATTCATCGTCAAAATAACAATCATCGTCTACACAATTATCTAAAAATTCCTGACTTATTTTTTCCTGTTCTTCCCGCGAAAGGGCAGCCCAACACCCCTCTAATTCATAATATTCATCTGCTGTCATGTTTTTTGTAATTTCCGGTTTTTTGTATTCATATTGTCCTGTGTTTTCTTTTTTCATTTGCCTTGCTCCCTCAAAAAAGCTCAACAATAATTTTTCAAAATACAACCCGATGCTTCGGCCTGTATTTTTAATACCGGTGCCGCAAGCCGCCGCGGCAGCCCGCTTTTCCCGCAATGCAGATACCGCTTATGAAGCGGTATCTGTGATTTTGCAGGCACTGCGTATTCGTTTAATATCAGAATACAGCAGTACTTTTTTTTCTGTCAGTTCCGCGGCTGTTTTTTCAACGAATTCTATATTTTCACATATTATGCGTCTTGTTTTGCTCACATACGACTCCAGCAGCGTATGCACGGCGACTTCCTGCGATCTTTTCAGATCTTCGCTGCATTCGTAAATGCAGTCGCCTAATACCTGTACCAACGACAGCCCGGCAGCGCCGCCGCTGCATACCGCTCCGGTAATCGTTGCGACAACCTTTTTTATATCGCTCTCGGCCCCTTCGGCCGTTTTACCCGTTTTGATTTCGCTGGATACTTTTCCGGCGACACCGACGCAGATCACGTCATCAGCATTATGATTTTTTTTGCACTTGGCGGTAATACCGCGGGTGCCGTTTTTATCAGCGCAGATCACCGCCAGGCCGACGCTGCCGGGGTTCAGTATTTCACCAACCACTACATGACCCGCTTCATGATAAACAATTTCACGAAAACTCATGCTTTCCATATCTATTTCTTTCGGCTCAATATTATATACGGTTTTAAGTACCGCGTTGGTAATATGCCCCATGTTGATCTTGTCACTGCGCTCAAAGCCGGCATAAACAGCGGCTTCATTAAGCGCGGTCTCCAGCTCTGCACAGGAATGACCTGCGAGCATTTTGGCTATATCGCCTGAATTTAAGCCGTCGGCAAACTCTTTTGTGCTCATATAATATTCTATTATTTTTTCCGCATCTTCATCATCAGGGATTCTCACCTTTATTTTGCGGTCAAACCTACCCACGCGCTTTAACGAGCGCGGCATACGGCCCATTTCGTTTACAGTAGCTATTATAAAAACACCAAGCTGATGTGCCGTATCCATACAGGTCTGCAGTACGGTAAATTCTTCGCTATCATGGTCTTTAACCGCATATTTGTCCATATCATCGAGCAGTATTACTGACGGCGTGTTCTTACCTGCCTCGGTAAATATCCTCTTTATCTCATTGATAAAATCACCGTTTGGCCTGTCTCTCTTCAGTACATATTTATTTCGGCCGCTTTCCTCAATAAAGGCATGGGCCATCAACGATTTGCCGACGCCCGGTTCGCCGTAAAGCAATATGCCCTTGGGTATTTTAGCACCGAGCTTTTTATATACTTCTTCGTTTTTCATCATATCGCAGATCTGCACCAGTTCTTTTTTTATGTTATCGTAGCCGATAACCTTATCGAATTCACTCATTTCTTCACTGCACTCCTTTATTTCGTTTTCGATGGTATGGTACAACAATACACGCACCGAAAACGATGCAAGCGCATACTGAAAACCGTCATGCTGTTTCACGGAATGTAAACTGAAACGAATCAAAAAACAGATTAAAATAAAAAATGCAGCAACAAAAAAATACAGAACGGGGAGCGTATATATCGCTCCCCGTTCCATAATGATTGCACAAAACCCCCGCCTGCAAACTCACTTAAAAAGCCGATTGCTTTTTAATCATTCATTATTTTTATGTTCTCGCCCGGGAGGCGATACGCAGAGTTTTGTTGTTGATATAATACCACATTATTTATACATTTTAAACATTTTTCAAATCGAAACATGTAATTAATGCAATAATTTACATATTTTTCCGGCAAATTCTGCCAAGTTATAAAAAATATTTAGTGCAATTTTATAAATTCAATTTAATACCCACTACCTGCGCAGGTAGCAAAAAAAATAACGATGCGATCTATTGCCGAAGAAAAATCTGATTGAGAGCATAAGAAAAACGGCATCAACCGTACATAATGAGATGACCGCCGCGGATAAAAAACAGATACCCGTGAGAGTATCTGCTTGTTTTATGTATTTTCATATACAGAAGTCCGCCGCTCGTGCGCGGCAAACAGCACATAAATCAGTGCACAGGCTTAACAAAGACAAGCCGACCGGCGGAAGTCTGCAATACGCTGGTGACCACGGTGTTTACCGATTTGCCGATCAGATGCCGACCGTTTTCCACTACTATCATGGTACCGTCGTCAAGATAAGCTATACCCTGTTCGTTTTCTTTACCCTCTTTCAGTATCTGCACATTCATTTCTTCGCCGGGCAGCACCACTGCCTTTACGGCGTTGGAGAGGTCGTTGGTATTCAATACATCAACACCGTGGATCTCGGCTACCTTATTGAGATTATAGTCGTTGGTAACGACCTTGCCCTTCATATCCTTGGCTAAACGGATAAGCTTGCTGTCTACCTCACGGATGTCATTATAGTTTTTTTCCGTAATGATTATTTCCAGCGGCAGTTCTTTCTGTATTTTGTTGAGGATATCGAGACCGCGGCGGCCGCGTTGTCTTTTCAGCGCATCGGCTGAATCGGCGATAAACTGCAGCTCGTCCACAACAAAAGTCGGTATTACAATGGGACCGTCGATAAAACCGGTGCGGAGAATATCAAATATTCTGCCGTCGATAATGACGCTGGTATCTAAAAGCTTGGGTACAATCACGCTCTTCTTACGTCCCAGCTTGGCTCTTATCTCGTCCTTTTCGGGTTTGGAGAATGCGCCCTTAAGAAAATTCTGCAATTCGTCGGCGCGGCTGGAAACCAGCAGCAGTGCCAGATAGGTCAATATAAGGTAGATGGCAACAATTATTATCGACCTGATGACCTCCGATATGGCAAACTTATATATGGGCGTGCAAACCAATGTCGCGAGCGTAAGTGATATTATCAACGCTACAACATAACAGATAAGCTGCAGCGCGGAAATATTCCTGGCGCTGTTTATCCATTTTTCCATCATCGCCCCAAAGGCTTTGACGACCGCAGGCAGAATAATAAAAAATATAAATCCGAAAATAAGACCGATAATAATACTGAAGATCGAGCCTGCAGTGCTCTCATTGAGCCCAAAAGAAAAGATGCTCTTTATTTTGTCTATCTGATACAGTGTATTTCCCGCTTCATAGCCGGTGAAAAAACCAAGCAAAAACGATACTACTTTTAATACGGCATTCATCTTATGTCCCTCCTTTCTGTGTAATTGTTTATAGGATTATAACACAAAGAAAAGCCATAGCTTTTGTTTTTGCAAATTAATGGCAGATTAATTGCGCCGCTTTACAGAGAAAGGGAGGGATCGGCATTGAGGGTGAGATCGGCAAAATCGCCTTTTAAATACAGGCAGTGCGCGGCTTTGACGATCATTGCCGCGTTGTCAGAACAGTATTCCACAGCCGGCACAACCAGCTTTAAACCTTTTGCCGCACATTCATCGGCAAGCTCGCGCCGCAAAAGTGAGTTACAGGCGACGCCGCCGCATACCGATACCGTTTCAATGCCGTATTCAACGGCGGCACGCACCGTTTTTTGGGTAAGTATTTCGCATATACAGGCGCGAAAAGAAGCGCAGAGGTCTTCTTTGTTTATTGTCTCACCCTTCATCTGCGCCGTATTGATACGGTTAAGCACCGCGCTTTTTAGCCCGCTGAAGCTGAAATCGTAATTGTCTTCTTTGAGCATAACCCGCGGAAAAGCGAACGCCCCGCTGTCACCGGCGTCAGCCAATCTGTCAAGAAGCGGCCCGCCGGGATAACCCAGCCCCATAACGCGGGCAACCTTATCAAAGGCCTCCCCGGCAGCGTCATCACGGGTCTGCCCCAGCACTTCAAAATCGGTATAGTCCTTTACGAGAACTACCATGGTATGGCCGCCGGAGACCACCAGACAGATAAACGGCGGCTTTGCCCCGGCAAGATAACAAGCGCTGATATGCCCCATCATATGATTGACACCGATTAGCTTTACACCCGAGGCGTACGCCAGCGCCTTGGCGTACGATACACCCACAAGAAGCGCCCCGACAAGCCCGGGCCCGCAGGTTACAGCTACGGCATCAAGCTCACCGAAGGTCAGACCGCTTTTTTTCATTACCGTATCGGTAACCTCAGTGACCTTTAAAAGATGGTTGCGCGAGGCGATCTCCGGCACGACACCGCCGTAGACTTTATGTATGTCGATCTGTGAGGCGACGGTATCGGAAACGATATTGCCGCCGACGGAAACCGCCGCCGCCGTTTCGTCGCACGATGACTCTATTGCCAATATTTTTATTTCATTTTCTGCCATTATTTTTCTCCGCGATACCACATAATAAATGCATCTTCATTATTATCGGTGTAATAGCCTCTGCGCACGCCGACCGATACAAATCCGCTCTGCTCATACAGCGCTATGGCCGCCGCATTGGAACGGCGCACCTCGAGCGTGATACGCCCGTAGCCGCTTGCGTGGGCGCCGGCGAGCATTTTTTTCATTAAAGCAGTACCGGCCCCGAGGCGACGGTATGGCTTACTTACAGCCAAATTGATGATATTTACTTCATCGTAAAAGACAAGGTAAGCCGAAAAGCCGATGATTTCACCGTCGGCAGAGGCCGCAAGCATCAAGCCCTTTTCCTCCGGCATGGCGATGATTTTGCCGAGGGCGTCTTCACTCCATGGCAAGGCAAAGCTTTCTTTCTCAATCGCCGCGATCGCCGAAAGATCCCCGGGAGAAGCCTTTCTGATCTCAAGCTTCACAGTTTCACCCGAAAATTCACCTCAGCCTGAGAGGCGCGGATATATACCGGCATAAAATCGGCATAATTTTTCAGCCTGCCGGCCTTTATCTCAAACTCGGCAAGAGCGCCTACGGCGGCGGCACGCGGCATAAGCAAAATATCGTCGGCAAAATGTATCAGTCCGCAGTCGGCGGACGAAAAAAGCTGCCTGTACTTATAAAGGCCGTCACCGCACATCAGAACATGCTCATTTAACGCGAGAATACTGTCTTTCAGTTCACCGGCAGCGATCACGCGATCAGGCATAACGGTATTTTCAACAGCGCCGTAACGATAAATGCCGGCGTATAGCTGGTCGCGCTGAGCATCAAAGACGGCACAAACAGCACCGCCGAAGTCACGGTGAGTATATGTACAGGCCCTAAGTGACGATACTGCGGCTATGGGCTTATCGCCGGCCTGAGCAAAGCCTTTTACGGTGGCCGCGCCGATACGCAGCCCGGTAAAGGAGCCCGGGCCTTCGCCGACGGCGAAAACATCGATATCCTTTATCGACATGTGCAGGTTTTTCAACAGATCGTCGGTCATCATCATGATTTTTTCACAGTGCTTGAGCTTAAAATCGGTAAAAATCTCACCGATAAGTTTGTTTCCGTCCAAAACAGCAGCGCCGGCCGCGACCGAGGACGTATCTATCGCCAAAATCATCATTTTTCCATCTCCGCTATACACGCCGCCAGTGCTCCGTCCGGTGCTCTGAAAGTCAGACGGCGCTCGCCGTCATTTGCCGTTTTTTCCATCAAAACATCAATCCGCTCGGCGGGCAATTCCGAATCTATGATATCGGCCCACTCTATCACGGTCAGATCGGCTTCGGCCAGACAGTCATAATAACCGGTATATAAAAGCTCTTCGCTGTCGACGATACGGTAGGCGTCGATATGACAGGCTGTGCCGCGCGCGCCACGGTATTCGTTGATAACGGTAAAAGAAGGACTGGCAAAGCCCTGCGTAAAGCCCCGCGCCGTGCAAAGCCCACAGGCAAAGCAGGTTTTACCGGCCGCCAGATCGCCGTAAAGCGCCAGAACCGTATGCGGCGGCAGATACCCGCCGAGCTTCTCGCCCA
>CAZIQU010000094.1:0-6146 GCA_964541445.1 uncultured Lachnospiraceae bacterium
GCAGTATCGTGGCGCTCTCAAAGGTCTGCACCAGCGTATATAAGACCGCCGCCAGCGCCGCCGGGAAGACGATTACATCGGTGAGATAATACATAAGATAATAGCCGATAAAAAGAATAAAAAACGTAAAACTGAAATCACCGAACCCGTAGGTATAAATGAGGCCGGCTTTCAGGCCTGACGGAGCTTTCTGTTTTTGTTCTGACATATTTAACTCCTCTGCGTTAAAATAAAAAACCGCTCCGGCAGCGGACGCAAATGCGGTCCGCCGCGCAGAGCGAAAACAAAGCCGGTTTACAGAGTGGTAAACATCTGTACCACGCTTTTAATATAAGCCTTTCTTGCTTCCTTATCTTCCTTCGGAATGGGAAGATCCAGTTTTTCCGCAAGAATATCAAGGCCTTCGGGATATTTGGAAATATTTACTTTTTCACCCATGTCATCCTCCTGTTTACGCGCTCACGGACGGTAGTTGAGCACAAAATCGCAAACCGCCTTGAGGTTCTCGGGGTTGGCGTCGCTTCTGAACGTACCGATCTTGGTCTGCGTCATCATATAGCCGCCTTCTGTGCCCAGCTCGTCGATAAGACGTTTGGCGAGATCGATACATTCCTGCTTGCTGCCGCTGCCCAAAAGCAGATTGCTCATGCCGCCCATGATCGCGGCGTTGGGCAGGTTTTTGCGGAATTCGAAGCAGTCGTCGTTTTCCAGCATAAAGGAAAGCATTCCCTTGGGGTAATCCTTGAAATAATCGACGAAGCGCATCACGGCGCCCTCGGGGAATATCGAGTATGTCCAGCCCTTTTCGTTTATCAAATCGAGAATGGGCTTGAGGTACGGCCAGTAGAACTTATCCCACTGAGCCACGCTCATCATATTCTGGCAGAGGAAGGTCGTGCCCATATCAAAGCAGGTGTTGGGGTCTTGGCCCGCGGGCATCGTTTTAAGCTTTTCCATAGCCGGATAGTAAAACTGCTCATTGAGCGTTTCGATGAGCGCCTCCAGCTTGCGCGGCTCCTTGCGCATATCAATGCTCATGCCTTTTATGCCTCTTATGTAAGAGAAGACGGTCTCAATGGCAACAGCAGGCACCGGCTTCGGCGCGCAGAAGGCCGGCATACCGTACTCATCGGCCAGCACCTTGTTTATGTGCATGGCAAAATTAAAGTATTCGGTTCGTTTATCAATAGCGTTCTGCAATACATCAAGGTCAAATTCACCGCCCCAGAACGGGAACTTCTGCGGCATGGCTTTTTCCCAGATGAACTTCCAGTAATCGGCTGCGAGCTCCCCCAATTCATCGTGGGTGCAGTAGTAAACATCGGTATGGTTTATCGATTCGTTTTCATCATTTATTATATAGCTGTCGGAGCCGAGAGCTTTATATACCAAAAAAGGGTTGCGCACGCCGGTATTGACAAGCATGTCGAAGTTGTATTTCTCCTGATGTTCACGCGTGACCTTTTCCATTATGGTGTAATCGCTCATAGCCTCGCTGAGCTTATAGCCCGCGTCAAGCACCTGCCACAGCTGGAACATTGAAACGTTAGGTATGCGGTCGGGTTTCTTCCATGCTACCGCGTCGCGGAAAAGCTTGGTGCGGTACATGGCTGTCTCTTTAGGATCCATATAATCTGCCTTTCGTTCTTTTTCTGTCGGTAAAAGGCATATCCGCCCGCAGGCGGATATGCCGGGTGTTCATCGCATGACTATTTGTCAGCGACTTGCTTTATACGGAATTCGTTAAGCGCGTTTTCGTCTATCTTGTAGAAGAGGATGAAAACGATGGCGATGGCGCAGCAGATAGCCGGCCCGAGGATCATTACGTTGGTGATACCCTTGGTAACGGTCGCACTGATCTCAGTGGCCTGAGCGTTGAAGCCTATGGCCGCCAGCGCGAAGGATGCCAGTATGGCGGAAAGCGAAGAGCCGAGTCTGGTGGCGGTGCCGCCCATTGACTGCAGGAAGGCTCTGGCGCCCTTGTCGCCATTCATCTCGTTGTAGTCGGCGATATCGACCATGAACGCCGGCAGCAGGCAGATGTTGAAGCAGCTTACGAGGGTTTGAACGGAACGGACGATAACAAAAGCGGTGCCGTTGTTGCCGACCATAGCCAGAACGATGTAAAGCAGAACCGTAACGATCAGCTGACCCACATAGCAGGTCTTTTTGCCGAGCTTTTTGGCAATAGCCGGAACGAAGAACGAACCGATCATGGCCGAGGCAGCGGTAGCCGATATGGTGGAAGAAGTGATAGTCGGGTTCTTCAGCACATAGTTGGCGTAGTACACGAGCAGAACCGAGAAGAATCCGCTCTGCGCGGCGTTGAACGAATAGGAAATGAAGAAGATAAGGCCGGGGCCTTTAAGGTTTTTGAACATATCGAGCATACCGATCTTCTTGGCCTTCGGTTTGCTTTCGGCCGTAGCCTGAATACCGTTATCAACATTTTTGCAAAGGTTGAAGATGATAAAGCCGCCGATGATGATGATTATACCGGAGATAAGCCCGAAGCCGAAATATGTATTCGTCGTTCCCGCCCAAAGAGGGATAGAGAAGATAACGGGCCCGATAAACGGATACAGAACCGAAGGAATGGTTCCGGCTACGTTGGCGGTAGAACCGAGTATAACGGAATCGTTGCCTGTTTTACCCAGAACGCCGGCCAGGGTTCTGAGAGCAGTCCAGCCCATGTTGTATGCGGTCATCATTATCGTGTACATGATAATGAAGAATACCGCGGCAGCGGCCGGAGCCAGATGCAGATCGAGGAAGGTGAGCGGCAGAGTCACGCCCAGCACTATGCCGCAGATAAGGTACCATGTGCGGTATTTGCCCGATTTGAATGCGGTAGCGTCAATGATGATACCGGCCAGTATCATCGTTATAACCTTGACCCACTGAATGATGATATTGAGTACAGCGGCGATTGCCGTAGGCAGCATAATAACATTGGTCATAAAATAATTGAGGAAATAGCCTACGAGAACAAGCTGAAATCCGTAGGTGAACATTCCGCCGGCGCCGTAGTTAACTATCTGGCCCCATGAGAGCGTTCTCTTGTTGTTGTCTGTGTTCATTTAAGAACCTCCTGTAAAATTTCGCCTCAGCGATATATATAAACGGTCCTTCGCATACTCAGAGGCCGGTGTCCGGCCGAAGACGCCGCGCGTTGCTCCGGAGAAAAACGAATTACCGCTTACTTCTTTTTTATTTGTGTTCTTTCTTTTCTTTTTCCGCCAGTATCGCTTCTCTTACCGCGTAAAAATAGCGGCTGAAACGACCTATCAGGGTAAAGGCGACGAGCGCCATAGCCAAAACCACGAAATTGGCCGCGTCCGGGTTGCTTATCACCTTGGGTACGAAAAACGAAAGCACACACAGCAGCACCATGGCAATGAAAGTAAGGCGGGCACGCCCGTTCTTTAAGGCGACCTTCAGTGTATTGATAAAATCCATATCGCTCCTAATATAACATCATGGTAATCTTTGTATTTTTTTATATTGTAATACTGTTCACTTGTAATGTCAAGCAAAACTTGCATTTAAAATAACGAAACCAAAAATGCCCGCGCTGAGTGCGCGTTGTCTTTGCATTATCGGGCCGTGCCCCGCATTCGACACATACCGCCGGCGCTCTCTGCTAAAATCCAAAAAGAAATAAAATAAAACAACGGAGAGAACCATGCAGAGCGAAGATGTAAAATACAGGTTAAAAAAAATATCGGACGGGCTCAGCGACATATTTGCCTTTAAGAGCGGCGGCGCGGCGCACAGCGGCGCCAAAACGCTTATTCTGGCGGCGGCGGCCGGACTGTGCGCCTGCGCGACGCTTTTCGGCTGTATCGCGCCTTTTTATTACCCGGCCGCTCTGTACATAATATTTAAGGAAAAAGACCGCACAGCCGCCGCCTATATCGGCGTGATCTTCGCGCTCATCATATTCGGCGGCGCCGCCGCACTGCGCTGCCTGCTCACGCTGACGGTATTCACGGCGGTCGCCCGCCTCGCCAAACCGCGCGTATCCGCCACGGCGGTATGCGTTATGGCCTTCGCGGCGATAACGCTGAGCGGAGCGGCTCTTACCTGGCTGCGCGGCGACACGCTTTTAAAAACGCTGTATTTCGCCTGTGAGGGCATTATCGGCGCGGCTCTCTATCCGATATTCGTATCGGCTGCCGCCGCCGCAGAAAATACGCGCAAAAAAAATCTTTTTACCGCGCAGGATGTCGTCACCCTCAGCACCGCGGCGGCGGCGGTGCTTTCCGGGCTGAGTGTGATAGCGCCGTGGGGCGCCAATCTCGCACTGGCGGCTTCTTCATATATTATTATGGCTGTCGCCAACTGCTTCAGTTCTTTTTCGGCGGTATCGTACGCCGTCGTATCGGGGCTGTGCCTGTGCGTTTTCGCTTCGTTCCCGTTCGCCTTTGCCGCAGCTTTGTGCGCGGCGGCTTTTTGCGCGCAGCTTTTCGCGCCGATAGGCAAAAGCGTCTCTGTTATAGCTTTTACGGCGGTCATCGCCGCGGGCTCTTTTTTTATCTGCCCGGCGGTGCTCCTGCCCAATGTGATATGCGCGCTGATTGCCGCCGCTGTGTTTTTTGTCACCGCGGCGAAGCTGTACCGTCTGGAGGATACCTACCGCAAACGCGCCGGCACACTGCCGGGGCTGTACCGCGAGGCGGTGGGCAGTGTGATACGCGGCGAGATAGATATACAAAAGAGCATGCTTACCGAGGTATCGCGCAATCTTCGCGGCGAGCGGGAAAACAACGAGAGCAGCATACCGCGCCTTATCTGCCGCATGATCGCCGGCGACGTTTGCACCGGCTGTGTGCAGTACACACGCTGCTGGAAGAACGAGGCCGATGATACTCTGCGCTGCTTCAACGACGAGGTGCGGGCGATAATGGCCGAGCCTGGCAGCACCGCGCCGGGGGAAAGGCTCAATGCCAAATGCTCTAAATCCTTTTTGATGTTCAAAACACTGTCATATATATATGACAGCGTCAGGCTCAAATATTCGTATCGGCAAAAGCTCATGCGCTCACGGCGGCTGCTCGATTCACAGTACGGGCACATATCCGGCGTGCTGGACAAGCTCTACGACAAGCTTTCCGGCGGCATATACGTAAATACCTACGACGCCGAAAACGCGCTGGCCGCCATGCAGAACGAGGGCATACCGGCGGAAAAGCTCTATATCGTCGAAGATTTCGGCCACCGCCAAAAGGCAACGCTGCGCACGGCGGCCGCTTTGGGGCAGGACGATCTCAAGCGTCTTGTGCCGCAGATACTTTCCGAAAGCCTCGGTAAGGATATTGCCTACGATTACGCGCTCAGCGGCGAAAAAAATGACGGCGAATATACATACCAATATACCGAATGTTATCCCTTCTGCCTCAGCTGCGGCTGCGCCGTGGTAAACCGTGACAGCGAAAAGCCTTCCGGCGACACTACCGCCAACCGCATGCTGTCTTCCGGTTTTCATATCTTCGCGGTCTGCGACGGTATGGGCAGCGGCGACGCGGCGGGCCGGCAAAGCGCCCGCGTGCTCGATCTGCTGGAGGAGCTGCTTAACGCCGGCTACGCCGAGACCAAAGCCATAGAGATGATCAACGATATACTCGTGCTTGACGACGCCGATGAAATTTTCGCGGCGCTCGATTTAGTGATCTTCGATCTGAACAGCGGGCTGGGCGAATTCGTCAAAGCGGGAGCCGCGCCCTCGTTTGTAAAGAGAAACGGCAATATCGAAACGATAGCCTTTGAAAGCCTGCCCGTCGGTATTCTGGAAAGTACGCACATCAAAAGCCGGATGATGAAATTCAGCAAGGGCGATTTCATCTATATAATGAGTGACGGCTTTTTCGACTGCTTCGGCAATGACGAAAAATATGTGCAGATGAAGATTGCCCAGTTTGATTTCCGCAATCCGCAGAAAACGGCTGAAGCGCTGCTGGCAGATGCCCTCAAGGAAGTGGGCGAGGCTCCGGACGATATTTCGGTGATGGTAATAAAAGTGCGCACGAACTTCGTTTCGTAGCGCGGCGACGAAGTGCCCGGGTCAGGGCTTGCGGGCAGAACTCATTCTTCGGCGTCGCATTAAAAATGCCCCGCCTGCTCATTCGTTCGCCCGCTGCGCTTCG
>CAZIQU010000095.1:0-6146 GCA_964541445.1 uncultured Lachnospiraceae bacterium
CAAGATAGGTTTAAAGGAAAAGCCTGTCCCCAATCCGGGAAGATTAAAAAATTCAACATACATCGCCGTAAATGTTCGAGACAGGCCAATCCCCAGAATTCCGCCGAGAATACCTCCGGCAATACCGATGAGAGTACCCGCCTCAGCGGTGTTTTTGAGGGGCAGCTGGTAGCGGCAGTGTGCGGGCTGCCGTTTTTCTTCACCGCCGATTTGAGCGCGATGAATACAACAGGGTGGATAGCCCTTATCGCCGTAGGCATATTCCAGGTAGGCATTCCTTATATACTGTATGCCGCCGCTTTGCGTGACTGTCCGCCGCTGGCCGCCAGTCTTATTTCCATAATCGAGCCCTTGTGTAATCCTTTATGGGTATTCCTTTTTGACGGAGAAGCCCCGGGAAGGCTGGCACTGCTTGGTGGGCTGATAGTGATAGTCGCAGTAAGTGTATGGTGTGTAGCCGGTGTCGCCGGCGAAAAGGTCTGCCGTGCGCGGCGCGATCACTGACATTTTTATCAGTCGTGATTTTAATGTTTTTCTTTATATACTTTTACGTACTTTGTCTGGATACGGCTGTCGGCTTTGTATGGCATCTTTAATAAAAAACTTATTTGTTATAAATTTTCGTGTGAATTTCTCTACGGAGCGTTTATTGCCAAGTTATAAATAGATATGTTATCATCTTCTTAATTTAAGGAGATGATAATCAATGATATTTACACCGATAGATATGCAGAGCTGGCCGCGCAGTCAGATGTTTTATTATTTTGCCAAGATGGCGCCTACCGGTTATTCGCTCACCGTTAATGTGGATGTTACAAATCTGCGTCGGATAACAGAAGATGAGACAATAAAATTTTTCCCTGCCTATCTTTGGCTTGTCACAAAAAATCTTAATCGGCAAAATGAGTTTAAAATTGCGGAAAAAGACGGCATACTCGGCTATTACGATACGCTGACGCCGCTGTATGCTTCCTTTCATGAGGATGATCATACATTTTCGCTGATGTGGACAGAATATCGTGAAAGTTTTTCGGATTTTTACAGCGCCTACCTTGTTAATCAGTCACAGTATGGCAGTGTCCACGGTGTGCTTTGTCAGCCTCAGACCCCGCCGCCGGCAAATGCCTACACGGTTTCATGCCTTCCATGGGTGAGCTTTACGCACTTTGCGGTACATAGTTATGATAATAAACCGTATTATTTTCCCTCCGTAGAAGCGGGAAAAATCTTCGAACGTGACGGTCGGGAATATATGCCGCTTTCTCTGACCTGTCATCACGCGGCGACAGACGGTTACCACATTGATGTTTTTTTGAAATCATTGCAAAATGATATGGATAATTTTCGTCGGTTTCTCTGAAGACCACGAAAAGACCCCGATAAGCCGCAGCAGGCCTTATGTTGTAAAGTGTGCTTATTCGTATGCTGACTGCTTTATTGCTGTTTTCAGCATAACGCCGAAAACAGTACCTGCAAATAGTGCCATGCTACCGGTACGAGCAGTGACGGCAGCATGTTGGCTGTTTTGATTTTGGTATCGGCTATAAAATTAATGCCTATGCAGATAATCACAGTATAGCCGACCATGCATATCTGCTGCAGCATCTCACCGCTGAGCAATGAGGCCAGCGCACCGGCAAACAGCGTGATAAGCCCCTGATAAATGAGCAGCGGTACAAAAGCAAACAGTACACCGGCGCCCAAGGTTGAGGCCAAAATAACAGCGGCAGTGAAGTCAAGCACGCTTTTGATGCCCAGCACGGAAATGTCACCGGTGAGGCCGTTGTTCAGGGCTCCCACAATTGCCATTGCGCCTACGCAGAAAAGGGTAGAGGCACTGACGAATCCGCGGGTGAAGCCGCCGAAAGCAAGCTTTTGCTCAAGCCGCAGCGAAAGCGTTTCTATGCCGGATTCGATTTTAAGTATCTCGCCCAAAAGAGTGCCGATTACCAGACTTACCGTCAGCAGCAGCTCGCCGCTGCTGAGTAATGTGCCGCCTTCGCCGACCGTAAACATTGAAGAGATTACGCCGTTTATACCGATCACGGCCACAGCCGCTCCGAGAGCCTTGTTCAGACTTGTCTGCCAGCTCGGGCGAATGCTTTTTTTAAAGATTAAACCGATTAAAGCGCCGGCTATCACAGCGGCGCAGTTTATCAAAGTACCGTACATTATTTCTCCGCCAGTAAAAAAAGGTTCTTCGGGAACCTTTTTAAAAGTCCTTGTTGTAAACCTTCGGTTCTCCCTCAAGCAGTGAGGGATCCTTCAGATACTCCTTTATACGCTGGAAGGCAATGGCAAAATAACCGCCCGAGGCGATGCGCTCGTCCATTACAATACCTATGGGAATGCATTTTTCCAGATAAATGCTTCCCTCGCGGTCGCGATGAGGAACTTCGCGGGTATTGCCCATGGCTAAAAATATACCGGTCGTGCCGAACTCGTATATATGGTGGAAGATGTGGTTAGTGCGTATGCTGGCCAGATTGGTGATAGAAATGCTGGTATGAAACGGGCTGGCATCTATAATGCTCTTCGGCAGCATGCCCCATTTATCGAGAAGCTTAAAAACGCCGACCCCGAAATTGACCAGGCCGGGGATGCTCAGCAGCACTTTCATAAGCTTATCCGTCGAATTGGAATCGGCGACACGGTTTTCATCTACATATTCGTTTATCTTATTCTGAACGGTAAATATATCGTCGGTCAGCTCAAACCGCATTTTTGACATCGTACCGTCTACATCCTTCGGACGCATGACTACCATACCCACCGTATAATCGTTATGAGCATAAAGTTTCTTGTTGGCAATAAAGCGGTTCAGTGCCGGGTATTCCGCGGTCGCGCGCACCATGGCAGCTATTATCAGCCCCATATGGCTGATCGCCACACCGCTGCGTCTTTGTGCGTTTATATATTTCTGCATAGGCTCGATAGGAACATCGATAGTGACCATATTCATGGCGTCATAGCGCTTGTTCAGTATGTAGGGCATTATCCGATACATCGGATCTACATTGGTTACTTTTTTTCCGTCTTTTCTCATGATTTCTTTGCTCCAAAGAATAATTCGTATGTATAGAATACTACATTAACCCCTTTTTTCATAACAAAAAAATGAAATTTACTTCTTGACATGACTGATATCTGTGTTATAGTAAAATTAAAGAAAATGAATCCGAAAGGGGTATTTATGAGCGAAGATTACAAGATTTATAAAATAGTAAAGGGCGATAATCTCACCAGGATCGCCAAAGAATTCGGTACTACGGTAGATGCGTTGGTTAAGCTGAATAATATTGCCAATCCCAACCTGATTTACGCTGATGCGGAACTGAAGATACCGAAAACCGAAGCTGAAATTGCCGCCGATGATACTGCCGCGAAGGAAGCTGCCGCTAAAGTAGCCGCCGCCAAAGCCAAAGCTGCTCAGGTAGCCGCAGCCAAAAAAGCCGAAGTTGATGCCGCCGCCAAGAAAGCGGAGGAAGAAGCTTCAACTCTTAAGGGCAAAATCGCCGGTATATTCAAAAAAGACAATAAATAGGTTATTTGAGAAAAACCGCGCAGCTGCGCGGTTTTTTTTGTGCTTGAACGGCGTTTTAAGATTAAAATCGAATGATAATCGCCACTTAAAAATTTTTATGTTTGAAATTGCCCGTAAAATTGGTTATAATATATATAAAGAACAGATTTTTGATTGCGGCATTTGTCTTTGCTGCATTTCTGTAAGAAAAGATAGGTGTGTGTTATGTCAGCTTCAAATGATGATCGGCGAGTATATAAAAAGGGTGATTACGTCGTATACCGACGCGACGGTATATGTCTTATTTCCGATATCCGCAGCGAGGATTTCGGGGGGCAGGGTATAAAGGAATATTATATTCTCGAGCCTGTGTATAATAAGAATACCGTATTATATATTCCGCTTGATTCCGAAGTGCTGACCGGACATATGCGCAGTGTATTGAGCAAACAGGATATCGATTCGCTCATCGAAATGGCCGAGCTTCATGACGACAGCTGGATAGACGATACCAACGAGCGATACGAATTTTTTAAGGATATCATCGATAACGGGTCGCGCTCCGATATTCTGCGTGTACTGAAGCAGCTGACCTTGCACAAGGCCGAAGTCGCCAAGACCAAACGCAAGTTTTATGCCAATGACGATAAGCTGCTGACCGACGCCGAGCGCATCATTACCGACGAGTTCTCATTTGTGCTGGGAATAGACCGTAAGGATGTGATCCCTTACATCATTGAAAAAGCCGGAGATTTGTCATAATGGAGAAAGATAAAGAGCAGGCTCACGAGCTTATTGAGCGCATGCTTTACATAAGAGCGGCAAAGGTCGACTCTGACAAAGAACGTTATCGGCTTTACGAGCAAGCCTTGGCGGCGGATGACCCCGAGGGGTGGATAATGGTAGCCAAAAGCTGTTATCTGCGCAATCGGGAAATGCTCAAAAAAGATCGTGTTCTTCCGGCGGAGGATTCCGCCTATCGAACGGCGGCGAACGATAAGATAAACGGCCGGTTGGCGGCGCTGCTTGAAATAAAAAAAGAAGAAGTGGACGACTATGTCGCTCATTATTTGGCGGAAACCCTTTGAATTGCGATAATTTTCTGTTCAGATCATGTCAAATATGTTAAAATAAATTCGGAATTTTCCGGATTTTTTTATAACCGCAAGTATGCTCTTTACACCATTTGAAACGGAGGCTCAGCTCATGTATAGGATCGTGACAAAAAAAGTATTGAATCCGACCATAACGCTTATGGAGATAGAAGCTCCTGATGTTGCCCGCAAGGCTCTTGCCGGACAGTTTATTATCTTCCGCAAGGACGAAAACAGCGAAAGGATACCTCTTACCGTTGCCGGTTACGATCGGCAAAAGGGAACGGTAACTATTATTTTCCAGAAAGTAGGATTCTCCCCTTTTTCACTGGACGAATTGGATGAGGGGGATTACCTGACCGATTTTGTCGGCCCATTGGGAAAGCCTTCCGAGTTTGAAGGAATAAAAAAAGCCTGTGTTATCGGCGGTGGGCTCGGCGTGGCCATCGCTTATCCTCAGGCTAAAGCGCTTCACGATATGGGCGCGAATGTGGATTTCATCGTCGGTTTTCGCAATACCGATCTGATTATATTGCAAAATGAATTTGAGAGCTGTTCCAACGAGCTCAAGGTCATGACCGACGACGGCTCCAACGGCAATAAAGGCTTCGTTACCGATGCTCTGCGGGTATATCTCGAAGCGGGCCGCCGCTACGATGCCGTGATTGCCATAGGGCCTCTGCCGATGATGAGGGCCGTGTGCGACATGACAAAACCGTACGGCATCAAAACGATCGTCAGTATGAACTCCGTTATGATAGACGGTACAGGCATGTGCGGCGGCTGCCGAATAACCGTCGGCGGGAAAATGCGCTTTGCCTGTGTTGACGGACCCGATTTCGACGGACATCAGGTTGATTTTGACGAAGCGATAATGCGCTCCAGAATGTATGCCCCGGAAGAAAAAAAGATTTTTGAAGATCATAAGTGCAACCTGATGAAAGGAGTACGCTAATGGCCGATATGAGTCTGGAAAAACATAGAATGCCCGAGCAGGACCCGGATGTGAGAAATAAAAATTTTGCGGAAGTATCCTTAGGCTATACCGAAGAGACGGCTGTTGAAGAAGCCGGACGCTGCCTTAACTGCAAAAAAATGCCATGCCGCGAAGGCTGCCCCGTCAATGTTCGTATCCCGGAATTTATTCAATTGATAACGGAGCGAAAGTTCGCGGAGGCTTATGAAGTCATCACCTCAACTAACGCGCTGCCGGCGATCTGCGGACGCGTATGTCCGCAGGAAACACAGTGCGAAAGCAAGTGTGTGCGCGGCAAAAAAGGTGAGCCGGTGGCTATCGGCAGGTTGGAGAGGTTTGTTGCCGATTATCATATGAATCATGGCGGCGAAACTAAGGCTTCAGCCGCGCCGGTCGAATCGAACAATATTAAGGTGGCGGTTGTCGGCTCCGGCCCCAGCGGCCTTACCTGTGCCTCCGATTTGGCGAAAAAGGGCTACAAGGTGACTGTTTTTGAGGCTCTGCATAAGGCGGGCGGCGTTCTCGTTTACGGTATTCCCGAATTCAGATTGCC
>CAZIQU010000096.1:0-4726 GCA_964541445.1 uncultured Lachnospiraceae bacterium
CACCTCATGAAGTCTTTTTTAATCAATCGTTGCACTTGACTTGACAATTCAAGACTCAAAATTTAGAGTCTTTTTCAGCCTTTAAGCTCCAAATTCCACACTCCACACTCCAAACTTCACACTGCAAGCGCCCTGCCCGCGATGTATGCAATCTCAGAAAATAATGTGGCATAAAACAAACTCACCGAAACCGCGGCACTACGGTTTCGGTGAAAAGGAGATGTCCGGCAAGCACACAAGCACGGCATTCTCTAAGATGAAAAGTGCGCCGTAACGGCGATGAGCGCGTACGCCGTAGCGTCGACGGCGACCACGGTCGAGCCGACGGGAGTTCCCGCCAATACAGAAACCAAAATACCGAAGGCCGCGCAGAACACCGAAAAGATTGCGGAAAAAATAATCACTGACTTAAAGCTCTTAAAAAGACGCATTGCCGAAAGCGCCGGGAATACCAGCAGCGCCGTTATGAGCAGTGAACCGACCAGATTCATTGCCAAAACGATGATTACCGCGATAAGCACAGCCATAAGCAGATTGTAGCCGGCGGCGTTCACACCGCAGGCACGGGCAAAATCCTCATCGAAAGTCACGGCAAATATCCGTCTGTACAGCAGCACGAACACCGCGATGACGGTCACCGAAAGAACCACGCACAGCCATACCTCCGCGGTTGTGAGCGTCAGTATAGATGTAGAACCGAAAAGAGTACTGCAAACATCACCGGTAATATTGGCAGATGTGGAAAATATATTCATCAGCAGATAGCCGAAAGCCAGCGCCGCCGCCGAAATCATGGCAATCGCAGCGTCGCCCTTGACCCGGGCATTCTGACCGGAACGCAGCAGCAGTACGGCGCACAGCACGGTGACAGGCAGCACCGCAAACATGCCGTTGCTCAGCTTGAGAACCGATGCCACGGCCAATGCGCCGAAAGCCACGTGCGAAAGGCCGTCACCGATGAACGAAAAGCGTTTCAGCACCAGTGTAACGCCAACCAGCGAAGAACAAAGGGCGATAAGCACGCCGACGATAAGCGCGTAACGCACAAAAGGATAAGAAAAATACAAAGAAAGCTTCTCCAATACGGCAGTCATTCCCGCACCTCCCTGCCCGCGGTACGCAGCCTGCGGGCGGAAACCGACAGAAAATCATCGCGCGTACCGAAAAAAAGCGGCTCATCAACATGCAGAATAATTCCCGCGTATTTGAGCGCGGCGGCAATATCGTGCGATATCATCACTATCGCCATGCCGTTTCGGTTAAGTTCGGCTATCACGGAATACATTTCGGCGGTCGACTGCGCGTCAAGACCGGTAACCGGTTCGTCCAGCAGCAGCAGCTTATCGGCCGCGCACAGCGCTCTCGCTAAAAGCACTCGCTGTTGTTGTCCGCCGGAAAGCTCGCGGTAACATTTTTTTGCCAGCGGTAAGATCCCCAGCTTCTCCATATTCGCCGCCGCCGTCTTTTTCTCTTCGCCGCCCGCGAACAGCGACCCTCCGCCGCGCGCAACACATCCGGAAAGCACCACCTCGCTCACGGAAGCGGGAAAGTCCTTTTGCGCGGCGGTCTGCTGCGGCAGGTAACCTATCTCGGTTTTTTTCAGTCCGTCGCCGAAAGTGATAATGCCGTCTATCGGGCGCACAAGCCCCAGCACCGCTTTCATCAGCGTGCTTTTTCCCGAGCCGTTTTCACCGATGATGCAAAGATAATCACCGGCGCCGACGGTGAAATTTATGTCTGAAAGTACGGGCCGGCCTCCGTACCCCAAAGTAAGACCGCTGACGGTCAGTAAAGCCATAAGTTCTCCTCTGTTCGCAGAAAACCTTTATATTTTTATCTCTGCGTGTATTTTTATCTTATCGTAATTTCAGGCGTAAAAGAGCCGTTACTTCTCTTCAGGCTGATTGTTTTTTTCCTCTTCACCGCAGCTGCGGCACATGCCGTAAAGCACGGTACGCGTTTTGCTGATACAAAAGCCCTCGCTGTCCATGGCGTCGGCCAGCAGCTTCTCGCTCGCGGGGATATCCAGGTGAAACGTCTGTCCGCATTTAAGACAGGTCATATGGATGCACTCACGGCAGGCTTCGGCGTTCAGGTAGCGGTATATCTTCTCCCGTCGGCCCGTTTGTGTCGCCCCGGCAATGAGCCCGTCCTTCTCCAAGGCGGATAGGTTGCGGTAGACCGCGCTGAGGCTGATACTTTCATCATTGAGCGCGGCGGCGATGTCGCGCGCCGAAAATCGTCGGTCGGGATGCTCCCGCAGAAAAGCGAAAAGACGGCGGCGCTGCTGCGTCATATATTTAGCCATACCATCACCCTCCGTTTGCTGATTTGCGAATTATTTTCATATTTATTATAGCATAAATAAGCGCCGGTGAAACAAATAATGCGAATTGTTCGCAAATCATTCTGCCCTGCCGGCACACATTTGCGGATGATTAAATTCTTTTGCAAACACCGCATTTTATGATACCATTTGAATTAAGATCAGCCGTTTTCGCGGTGTCGTTATCGGGGACAGTGTGGCATAATCATGAGGCGTGAAACAAAGAGAAGCATAATACAAAATCTTTTGCTGATAATACCGTTATGTATTTTTCTGGCATTTTCAATTTATCTTGTCCGCGCTATGGTTCTGCGCTCACGCTGGACAAAGCTGCTCTTCAATCTTTCTTACAGTTTTTCCGATTCTGCCGGCAGCGGCGGCATCTTCGCGACGGAAAACGACGGTGAGTCCATTCGGCTGAATGATGAGAATTCCGGTGATATTTACACGATAATTTCCACCGCCGGTATGACCGGAGAGGTCTTTGCCGCCAAAACCGGCGATGAGATCATTATTACGTTCGGTGACGGCGCCGAGCTGCTGCTGAGCGAAACCGACGGTGACGGTGTTTTTCTCACATACAGCGCCGATACATTTTCCTGCCGGTTTAGGCTCGGCAGCTTCGCGCATTATTCCGACCTGCAGCGAAAGTGTTCGCAGCAAAGCAATACCTTAACACCCAAAAGTCTCGACGAATGAAAAACCGCGCCGCCGGAAATAAACAGACCAATATCCGCCGGTTACTATGACAACAGCTATTATCTATATGTAAGGAGAAAAGACCTGCAAGCGGCCCGTACCGCCGCTTACCGGTAAAAACGCCATGAGGCTCGATAAATACGCCAACGATTTTCGTCTGGAGAATAAAGAAAACAAAAACGGCAAGCTCAAGACCGTGGCCGTTTATCACGGCAAGCTCTACCGTTTTATCTATCCGCAGAATATAGCCTATGCCGCCGAACATTATCTTTTTTGTACGCTGCTGCTGTGCGTTCTTTTCATCCTGCCCTTTTCCGTGACGGTAGAAACGATGCGCAAATGGTACGCGCTTGTGCCCTACGCCCTGAACGCGCTGGCGATCTTTTATCTGGCGGCTTCCGTGGCGCGCATCGTCAAAACAGCCGGCGGGCTGAAAAATATCTTCTCCGGCCGCGACGCGGCATACTGGCAGGCGCTGCGGCTGACGCGGGAAAATAACGATAAGATCTACGCGCGCGTTGCCCGCTGTACTTTTATCATTCTGTTTTTTACCTGTTCATCGCTTATCGGCGGCACGGTCGCCGCGGTAATCGAAAAAAGCATGGTAACCGGCGACTGGATATTTTTAGCCTCGGCACTCGTCAGCGCCGCCGCCGCGCTGCATCTTTTTCTGATCAAAGAATTTTTCCGCACCGAAGAGGATACCGCGGGCAAAAAGGATAAGGCCGAGCCAAACCCGGACAAGAACTGAAAATGAAAGAAAAATTGCTCAAATTCAAAGCCGAGCACGAAACGCTCAGCCAAATGATACTTTTTACATTATGGGGCGGCGTAGCCACATTGGTGGATCTTGCCGTGTTTTCACTGTTGAATTTTTGGCTTCTTAAACCGCTGAAAACCCAAAGCTTCGTCTGGTGGATATTGGATTACAACAGCGCGACCGGCGGCGGTCTCGGCGGCTTCATCGCCACGGCGGCCGCTTATATTTGCGCGCAGACAGCCAATTTCTTCGTGCAGCGCCGCAAAACCTTTGCGGCGAACAACAATGTCGGCGCCTCAGGCGCCATGTTTTTCGTGATGATAACCGTACTCTTCTTTATGCAGATATGGCTCGGCGGCATCTTTATGAAGGCCTTCGCTCCTGTTTTCGGGCAGGCGTTGGGCGATGTGCTGTCGCGCGCGGCGGATAACACCGTCAGCTGGCTCATACAGTTCCCGCTGAATAAGTTTGTAATTATGCGGAAGAACAAGGGCTGAAAATGTTATAATAAAAGCAAATAATCACATACGGGGGATAGCATGGAACTTTCATTTTACGGCGCCGCCGGCACTGTCACCGGCAGCTGTTATATACTCGACTCAGGCAGCGAGAAGCTGCTTATCGACTGCGGCATGTTTCAGGGCTCTTCCGCTCTGTCCGACATGAACCGTGAGCCCTTCGGCTTCGCGCCCAACAGTATAGATAACATGATACTCACGCACGCTCATATCGATCACAGCGGGCGCATACCCAAGCTGGTGAGTGAGGGCTATAAGGGCAGCATTTACTGCACCGAGGCTACGAAGGATTTATGCGAGATTATGCTGGCGGACAGCGCCTATATACAGCAGAGTGAGGCCGAATACGACAGCCGCAAGAGCCGCCGCAAGGGTCTGCCGGATGTTGAACCGCTCTATACCGTTCAGGATGCCGAGGACGCC
>CAZIQU010000096.1:4736-6103 GCA_964541445.1 uncultured Lachnospiraceae bacterium
GTTTTTCAAGACGGAAGCTTACGGCCGTGAGTTCCCCGTCGGCAAATCGTTTCGGGTGCGCTTCAGTGACGCCGGACACATGCTGGGCGCCGCCATCACGGAGATATGGGTAAAGGATGCGGACGGGCACGAGGAAAAGATCGTTTTCTCCGGCGATTTGGGCAACGACAACAAACCGCTGCTCAAAGACCCCGCCCATGTGGAGGCTACCGATTATCTGGTGCTGGAATCGACCTACGGAGCGCGCAACCACGCAGATAAAAGTCAGGCCGGCGATGAACTGCTCGATGTAATCAAACGCACCTACGCCAGAGGCGGCAACGTAGTGATACCGGTCTTTGCCGTGGGGCGCGCGCAGGAGATACTCTACGAGCTCAATAAGTATAAAGAAAACCGTATGCTGGGCGACGCGCAGGATATAAAGGTGATTATCGACAGTCCGCTGGCAATAAAGGCTACGGAGATATTCAAACGTCATTACGATCTTCTCGATGATGATACGCAGGCGCTGCTCAAAAAGGGCGACGATCCGCTTATCTTCGACGATCTCGAATATACCCTTACCACTGATGAAAGCAAGGCTATCAACACCGACAGCCAACCCAAAATCATTCTCTCCGCCAGCGGTATGTGTGACGCCGGGCGTATCAGGCACCATATCAAACACAATATTTACCGACCCGAATGCACAATCATCTTTGTCGGCTATCAGGCGGAGGGTACTCTCGGCCGGCTGCTGCTTGACGGTGAAAAGGATATTAAAATATTCGGCGAGCGTATCGCCGTAAAGGCGGAGATCGTCAATCTCGATTATTTTTCCGGGCATGCCGATCACGACGGGCTGATAAGCTGGGTGAACAGCTTTAACGAGCCGCCCAAACAGGTAGTGCTGGTTCACGGCGAGCCCGACTCGCTGGAGGCTTTAAGTTACAGCCTTTCAAGCCTGGAAATAAGCAATGTCATCGCCGTATACAAGGCAACCCTGCAGCCGGGCGCGGGCTTTACCGTTATGCCTCAAGCCGACGAAACGGAAAAAGCGGCCGAGAGCGGCGGTGAACCGCAGCGCAGGCTTGTACCGAAAAAGGTACTGCCTACGGAGGCAAACATCAAAGAAAGCCTTTACACAACAGCGATGGCGGTAGCCGAAAAGCTCAGGCAGAAGGAACGATCGCTCAAGGGTGTGGAAACCGACAAAATAGAGCTTTTTCTCGACTGCATAAACGATATACTCGAATGATTCATCGCCTCGTCGCTGCGTCGCAACAAGTTCGGCTCTAGCACACTTGCCCTGTGGGCAGGGGCTTTGTTGCCGCACATTTGCTCCTCTCAAACGAAATGCCAAGCGCATTTCGTTTGTTTTAAAACCA
>CAZIQU010000097.1:0-1785 GCA_964541445.1 uncultured Lachnospiraceae bacterium
TGTATAAAGATGTTCAGAAACCCGGTAAGCATTTTGTCTGGTCCTTTACCGCCGTGTTTGTTTATATAATCATCGTTGAAGCTTTGCTCTATATTTTTCCGTCCTTGAAGGCGGCGCTTGATACCTTTGATAAGAGCAGGCTTCCCGTGCAGCTGGCGGTGCTTTTCGGCGGCGCGGTTGCATTTGCTGCCGGAATGGTATTTACCTGCAAAAAAGCGATGCGCAATTTTGCCGGGCTGGATCTGTAGCTCCTATGGATATAGCTATTTCCGAGACCTCTGATAAACCGATTTATCAACAGATCTATGAGCAGATATGCGCGCAGATCGTCAGGGGAGAGATCCCTGCGGGTTTTGCTCTGCCGCCGATACGCACGGTTGCCAAAGAACTCGGTATCAGCGTTATCACGGTAAAAAAAGCCTGGGAAGAGCTGGATCGCATGGGGTTTATCCGTTCTGTTACCGGCAAGGGTTGTTTTGTTCAGTCATTGCCGAAAAAGGATGTTGACCGTAAACGCGACAAGCTGATAGGCGAAAGGCTCGATAAAGATCTTGCCTATTATCGCGAGCTGGGGGTCAGCAGGCAGGAATTGCTGGATCTGATAGAAAAAAAATATTAACAATAAATAATGCACAATGTGCGCCTGCATAAAACGATACCCTCCGAAAAGATAAGCTCTTTTCGGAGGGTATTATATATACTTACTTATGTGGCTGCGGCATCAGCGGTGCTCTGTTTTGCCGGCACAATTTATATTATTCTTTATCCGCCGTCAGTCCTTTTTTCCGAAGATATCCGGCATAATATTCATAAAATCAGCCTCTACGTCGGCTGCCTTGGCTATTTCCTTTGATACGTCCTCCATAATGCGGGAGAATTGCATCTGCGCCTGTAAAAACTCGCTGATATCGCTGATATTCGCTATGGATGTATATACATTATTGAAGCGCGCTATCTGTTCTTCATCGGGCTGGCGTCCGAGCATTTTAGCCGTGGAAAGCTCCATCTGCACGCTCATGAAATCCTTGAGCATGGCGCTGTGCGTCGGGTCGGCATCCACAGCGGCGGCAGCGCTTTTGTAACGCTTGAATTCATCAGAGCTTTTAATCGCGTCTGTCAGATCGTTAAGCTTATCGTATATGTTCATCGGCTTTATTCCTTTGCTTCCATAATTATCGGCGTGACTATCGGGCGACGCAGTGTTTTATCATATAAGAACATATCCATCTGCGTTTTCAGTCCGGTTTTCATCGCGGCGATATCCATATTTTTAGCCAGCATTCCGTTGACTGCATCACGGCATATTCGTTTCGCTTCACTCAGCAAGTGGTCGCTTTCGCGCATATATATAAAACCGCGTGATATAACATCCGGGCCGCTGATGATCTGATTGCCGCTCACTGTTACGCTGACGATGAACAGCCCGCCTTCGCTGAGCTTCTTTCTGTCCTTTAAAACTATATTGCCGACATCGCCGATACCGGCGCCGTCGACAAGCGTGACGCCTACCGGAATATGGCCGACCACTTCCGCTTTCTGCGGGGATATTTGCAGAATATCACCGTTTTGAATTACAAAGATGTGCTCCTTGTCCAGTCCGGTGGCCTGTGCCAGCCGTGAATTGGCGGTAAGCATTTTATATTCGCCGTGGCACGGTAAAAAGTTTTTCGGTCTGATCAGCGCCTGAATTATCTTCAGCTCCTCCGCGCAGGCATGCCCGGAAACGTGTACGTCTTCGGCGCCGGCGTAGATAACCTCTGCGCCCAGCTTCATCAGATCGCTGAT
>CAZIQU010000097.1:1795-2096 GCA_964541445.1 uncultured Lachnospiraceae bacterium
CACGGTCTTTTCGTTGCCGGGTATCGGTGTGGCGGAAATGATGACGAAATCGTTTTCATTGATCCTTATCTGACGGTGTTCGCCGTTGGCCATGCGTGAAAGGCCGCTCATCGGCTCGCCCTGAGATCCGGTCGTAAGCAGCACGACCTGCTCGGGCTGGTATTTGCCCAAATCCTTGGCATCTATGAGAATGCTGTCTTTGAACTTCAGGTATTTAAGTTCCTTGGCTACACCCAGTACGTTTATCATGCTGCGGCCGCAGACGGCAACCTTGCGCTTATAAAATTTCGCTCCGCCGGCA
>CAZIQU010000097.1:2106-6102 GCA_964541445.1 uncultured Lachnospiraceae bacterium
CTGCTGTATACGGTGTACATTTGTGGAAAATGTAGCGATAACGATACGCTTTTTCGCGGCTTGTCCGAAAAGATTTATAAACGAAGTGCCGATAGTCGATTCTGAGGGAGTAAAGCCTCTTTTCTCGGCATTGGTGCTGTCCATTATCAAGAGATCTACGCCTTCACTGCCTATCTCGGCCATGCGCGCCAAGTCTATGCGCTGACCGTCGACCGGAGTCAAATCGATCTTAAAGTCTCCCGTATGGAATATATTGCCGCCTTTGCATTTTACAAACAGCGCGGCGCTGTCCGGTATGGAATGGTTGGTGACGACAAATTCGACCGTGAAACCTTTTACGGTCACAGTGGAGCGGTAATGTACCACATTGAGGTTGGCGACTTTGTCGAGCCGGTGCTCGATGAGCTTGTTGCCCAAAAGACCGACGGTAAGTTTAGTGCCGTATATGGGGATATCAGGCCCGAAACGTTTCAAAAAGTAGGGTATGCTGCCTATATGGTCTTCGTGTCCGTGGGTAAGGAACAGTCCTCTGATTCTGTCTTTTTTGTCATCAAGGTAGCTGAAATCGGGGATAACGAAATCAATACCGAACATTTCGTCATCGGGGAATTTTATACCGCAATCGATAATGATAATATCGTTTTCGCATTCTATTACGGTAAAGTTCTTGCCGATCTCCTCCATGCCGCCCAACGGGATGATGCGGAAGGGCAAAGCCGATCTTCCGCGTGTTTTTGACGCAGACTTCTTTTCTCCGGCTGACGGGGTGGGGGTGCCGTTATCGTTCTTTTTTACGGGAGCAGCCGCCTTTACGGCCGGCGATCCGCCGCGGTTTCTGCTCTGAGGGCGTGCTGCCGGCTTGCGGGCCTGAATGCGTGGGGCTTGTGTCTTTTCTTTCTTGTTTTCGGTGACGTCGTTGTTGTTTTCCGGTGTCATATCTTTAAATCTCAGAATAGTACTGACTTACTCTTTCAAATTCATCGTCGTCTTCTACTTCGGCTATGAGCATGTCGCCGTTTTCATCCTCATCAAGCCGGAAAAGAAGGCCGTCGTCACTTTCTTCGTCATCACAGAGCACAATATATTTTTTGTCCTCAAAGTCAAATTGTGTGTCTACAAAAAATTCTTTTTCCTCACCGTTTTCGTCGGTGAGCTTTACCTTATCTTCCATATTTATCTCCTTTTGTTTTTCAGACTCAATGACAGTCAAGATAGCTCTGCAAAATAAGCTGCGCCGCCATCTCGTCGATCACGTCTTTTTTCTTTTTCCAGCCGTAACCGGCTTCATCAAGAATCCGGTCGGCCTGTTTTGTTGTCAGCCTCTCGTCCCAGAGAAGGCATTCACACCCGGCCTGATCCCTCAGCTTGTTGAAAAAGGCCTCAATGCTCTGCGCTTTCGCGCCCTTACTGCCGTCCATATTGATGGGAAAGCCGACAACAATAAGCCCAGCCTGCTTTTCGCCGGCCAGCTTACATATTGCGGCTATATCCTCGTCATCACCGTGCGAAATAATCACACCGGCGCCCTGAGCGGTTATCCCCAAAAGGTCGCTTACCGCAACGCCGATACGTCTTTCGCCCAGATCCAGGCACAGTATTCTTTTGTCATTCAAATTTGTCACCGTTTTTGGCTGCTATATCAAAACGGCGGCGCAACAAAGCGTGCACCGTCATTCCTTGCGTATTAACGTGGCGCTATTTTATCTGAGCTATATAGTATGATACTATTTCTTCGAGCAACTCGTCCCTGTCAATCTTCCTGATTATAGACCTTGCGTCTTTGTAGGAGGTAATATATGTCGGGTCACCGCTCATAATATAACCGACTATCTGATTGACCGGATTATAACCTTTTTCCTCGAGAGCGTTTTTTACGCTGAGCATAGAGTTCTTTACTGCTTCGCTGCGTTCCGGGTCAAGATCAAATTTCAGAGTTTCCTGAGAATTGCTGTTTTCCATCTCCAACCCCTGTTTTGGTTCATGTATACAATTTTACTATAAGTTTACCGGCATAACAAGTACCTTGCAGGTAAAATATCCAAATTTATCCTTTAAGTAATGTGTTTATACTGTTTCTTTCAACATTTTTTCCGCTGTTTCCGCGGCTTTCGACGCCAGAGTGATATCCTTAAAGCCGGCCTGGGCGAGTTCTGCGCGTCCGCCGCCGCCGCTGCCTATGGCCGCTGCCGTGCTCTTTACCAAATTGCCGCAGTTAAGCCCGGCTTTTACGGCTTTTTCGGTGGCTGCCGCCAGAATAAAGCCCTTGTCGCCGCTGGTAGATATCAGCACGATCAGACAATTATCGTTCTTGTCTCTTACCTTATCTGCCAGATCCCTGAGCGTGTTCATATCGGCGTTAGGTATAACATTTACGGCGCAGCTGACGCCTTTTACCTGAAAAGCGCCTGCCAATATATCGCCGGTCTTGGCGGCGTTCATTTTGCTTTGCATGGCCGCGAGCTCTTTTTCCAAAGCGACATTGGCTTTTAAAAGCTCACCGGCTCTTTCCGTCAGCTGAGGCACGGTGGTCTTTGCCGCTGCGGCAGCCTGCTTCATGGCGTCCTCAAGCTTCTTAACATAATTTACGGCCGCGTGACCGGTAAGTGCTTCTATACGGCGTACGCCGGCGGCTATGCCGCTCTCCGAGATGATCTTGAACAGCCCGGCCTGCGATGTGTTCGTCAGATGACAGCCGCCGCAAAGCTCCATGGAAAATCCTTTTATGGTGACCACTCGTACTTCCTTGCCGTATTTTTCGCCGAACAAGGCTGTTGCGCCCAGCTTTTTGGCGTTATCTATATCGTCGTAATGCCACTCAACATCGAGGCAGGAGAGTATTTCTTCATTGACGATGTCTTCGACCTCACGCAGCTGCGGTTCGGTCATCTTCTCGAAATGCGAAAAGTCAAAACGCAGCTTATCTGCGGTGACCTCGCTGCCGGCCTGATTAACATGCTGACCTAAGACCGTCTTCAACGCCTTGTGCAGTAGATGGGTCGAGGTGTGGTTGCGGGATATATCAAGCCTGTTTTTCATATCAACGCTGAGCTCAACGGTATCGCCGTTATTTACGGCGCCGTCGGTAACGGTCACATAATGAGCGAACTTGTCGCCGCTCTTGAGCGTATCGGTAACTTCAGCGGTAAGATTATCGGAGGTTATCGTGCCGATGTCGCCGACCTCGCCGCCGCTCTGAGCGTAAAAAGGCGTTTCGGCTGTGATGATTACACACTTGTCGCCGGCGTCGGCTCTTTCGGTTCGGCAGCCGTCCTTAACGATGCAGACCACCTTTGATTTAAGGGTAAAATCATTATAGCCCTTAAACACGGTAGCCGGCATGCCTGCCACTATCTGCGTCAGCTCGTCCTCCCAGCTTTCGATGCCCTGTCTTTCATGTGCTTCCTTAGAGGTCTGTTTCTGCTTTTTCATGGCGGCGGTAAACCCGTCGGTGTCTACTGACAGCCCTTCTTCTCCGGCGATCTCTTCGGTAAGCTCCAGCGGAAAACCGAAGGTGTCGTAAAGACGGAACACATCTTCTCCGGACAGCACGAGAATGCCTTTTTGTTTTGTTTCCGCAATGAGCTTGCGGAGAATCTCATCACCCTGATTTATGGTCTCGTTGAAACGTGTTTCCTCCACATTGATCATTTTAAGTATGTTATCACGGTTTTCCGCCAGTGTCGGATAAGCCTTGCCGGAAGTCTCGATGACTTTTTCGGCGGTATCGGCCATAAACATGCCCTCGATACCTAAAAGTTTGGCATGACGCACGGCGCGGCGGAAGATACGGCGCAAGACATAGCCGCGGCCTTCGTTTGACGGTATAATACCGTCGGAAAGCATGAAGACAACACTGCGTATATGATCGGTAATCACGCGCACGGAAACATCTGTCTTCGGGTCGCTGCCGTATTTTATGCCGGCCTTATCGCATATATAGTCGAGAATAAATCGTATCGTGTCAACTTCAAAAAGATTATCCACGTCCTGTACGAC
>CAZIQU010000098.1:0-6045 GCA_964541445.1 uncultured Lachnospiraceae bacterium
CGGGGGATAAAAGAAAATATATTCAGGATCCCAGTTGGCCAGCTGCTCAAAGTCGATCGCCGTGGAAGCGTACATCTGCCCGTCTTCAACTACGGCGACATTATTGAGCATATAAGCCCAGATCTCGTCAAAGTAGGTTCCCGAGGCTACGCAGCCGAGACCGTCGCTGCCGTTGATCACTACAGCGTCTTTTTTCTCTACGGCAGTAAATACCTGCTGAGTCGTGCCGATGATCTCATCGATATACGCGGCGATCTCTTCGGCTTCTTCATTCATATTCAGCAGATCGCCGAGCATTCTGTAAGCTTCAGCACTGTTTTCCAGGCTGCCTTCGATAAATATGCATGGTATGCCGAGAAGCTCCTGCAGCGCATCGAGATCTTCCGCTATCGTATCTTTCGGCTCACCGAAATCAATAATGATCTGCGCATTGAGAGAAGCTACCTCCTCAATATTAAGCTCAGAGCCGGTCTTATACAGGTCACCTGTCTCCGGCAGATCTTTATATTGGCTGCCGAGATACACGAGCTGATCATCGCT
Source organism: uncultured Lachnospiraceae bacterium (assembly GCA_964541445.1). Lineage (GTDB taxonomy): Bacteria > Bacillota > Clostridia > Eubacteriales > Anaerofustaceae > CAZIQU01. Next base: position 541 of record CAZIQU010000098.1, read on the forward strand.
GAGCGGTACCGCCACCGATACCAGCTTGTCGGCGGCCAAAGGCCATACAAACATCTGCGCCATACGTCCCGAGGGAATAACAGCGGTTATGTTTGTCGGTACCTCGACCTCGCGGCCTGCCGAATCTGTGAATATTCTTGTTTCGGCGGTTGTGTCTTCCTCATTTTTTTTGTTGTTCGCGCAGGCTGCAAACGAAAATGTTATTAAGACAGCCAACAATAGGGAAATGATTTTTTTCATTTTTTTCTCCTAAATTATATATATTATTTACGGTTGACATTCCACAGCAGCCATACGGCTTTTGTTTCTACTCTTTCGATAACTGCGCCGTTTTCGGCGCGCAGAGAGTATGCCGCTTCGCGGATACGCTGTTTTTGTGCATCAGGCAGATCGGTTTCATTGCGCAAAACGGTTTCGGCCGCCTCTTTCGGTGAAAGTGTATTTTCCCAGTTGTAATCAGTGTATGTTATTATCGGTTCGCAGCCGTATTCGCGCAGCGCGGCAACAAGCTCACCGGTCGTATCAGGCTTGCTGCGGTAATCGTCGGTTCGCTCGATTTCGGCGAGTGTATGCAGCTTTTCGGTCAGCAGATTGCGAAATTGCGAGAAGCGCGACATAAAGCACCAACCTTTTGCGGCCGCGCACATCTTTTGCATATCGGCGACAGTCGTGACCGCCGGAGTCATGGCGGCAAAGACCAGATCGTAGGAATGCCGCATATTTTCCGCATTCAAATCGCAGGTATTCCAGTCGCACTGCCTGATCTCCCACATATCCGCTTTATGCAGCGCCGCCAGATTGCTTCTTGTATAATCCAGCATTTTGGCGGATATATCCGCGGCCGTCACAAAACTGCCCATCTGTACGAATTTGATCGAGTATTTTCCGGCGCCGCAGCCGAGATCGAGTATCCGGCCGGCAGGCAGCGCTTTGTTTTCGGTAAGAAAAGCCAGCAGCTTCCCGGTATAGTCAGTCTCGCCGCCGGATAATGTTTTTTGGTAGTTCTCTGCGACGCTGTCCCAATATTCTGCGGCTGAGCGTGTATCGGTCATTTTTAAGCTGCTTTCTTTGCTTGTGCTTTTTGTTGCTGTATTCATCGGCCGTCCTTATACTTTGTTTTTACTGACGCTCTGAAAATAGCATTTATTCAGCGGTCTTGTGTATTCTGCCAGAAAAAAACATGGGCGGCAAGCCCCCCACGGGGATGTTTTTGCAAATTTTGTATATGTGTCGGAGGCTAAACGGTAGGATTTACCGAAAAAGCGCGATTGTGTGAAAGATCCGCGGCCGGTATATGAATAATTCATGATAAATCGCACATAACGGATACACCCTATATATTATCGGCACGGAAACTGCGTTATAATATAGCTAAAACGATTGAACGGAGATAAAAATGTATTGTACAAGAAAAATAAATGACGATATCGTTTGGGTCGGCGGTGATGACCGGCGCCCGGCAATGTTTGAAGGAGTATATTCGGTGCCGCATGGCGTATCTTATAATTCTTACCTGGTCAAAGATGAAAAAACCGTGCTTTTCGACACCGTGGATAAAGCGGTAGAGAAGATTTTCTTTGAAAATGTAAAACATGAGCTTGGCGGGCGCAGCCTCGATTATTTGGTGGTGCAGCATATGGAGCCCGACCACTCGGCAACGCTGATTACAATGGCGTCACTTTATCCTCAGGCGCAGATAATATGCAGCAAGCTGGCGGCGGAGATGATAAAGCAGTTTTTCGATGAGGATATATCAGCGCGTATCCGTACCGTGCAGGACGGTGACACATTGGAGAGCGGCCGTCACATATTTAATTTTTACACCGCGCCTATGGTACACTGGCCGGAGGTGATCGTAACCTACGATGCGACCGATAAAATCCTTTTTTCGGCGGATGCGTTTGGTACCTTCGGTGCGCTCAATGGCGCGATTTTTGCCGATGAAGTTGATTTTTACGGAGAATATCTCAGTGAGGCACGCCGTTATTATGCCAACATTGTCGGCAAATACGGGGTGCAGGTGCAGGCGCTGCTGAAAAAAACAGCCGGCTGCGAAATAACGATGATATGCTCATTGCACGGCTTTGTGCACAGAAGTGATATTGATAAAATTATAGATAAGTATGACAAATGGAGCAGCTACACGCCGGAGGAGAAGGGTGTGGTGATTGCTTACGCTTCCATATACGGTAATACGGAGAATGCCGCTCAGATCGCGGCGACCATGCTGAGAGAAACCGGGATAAAGGCCGTTATGTTCGATGTTTCGGTGACGCCCGCTTCCGAGATAATCGCCGCATGCTTCCGCTACAGCCATCTGCTGTTCGCTTCTTCTACCTATAATGCCGGTATATTTGTTTCCATGGAGGAGCTTTTGCATGATATCGCCGCGCACGCTTTGCAGAACAGAACAGTTGCGTTCATGCAAAACGGTTCTTGGGCACCGGCGAGCGGCAAGCTGATGCGTAAGATCCTGGAGCCGCTCAAGAATATGAAATTTATCGAAGAGAGCGTAACGATCAAATCGTCACTCAAAGCGGAACAGCGCGCTGAGCTGGCAGCGTTGGCTGCTGCCGTAGCTGCTTCAATGTCCGAACCGGAAGACGCTGCCCCGGCAGCTGAGCCTGCTGCGAAGAAGTACCGCTGCCGTATTTGCGGTTATGTGTACGAAGGCGGCGAGATGCCCGATGATTTTAAATGCCCGATATGCGGCCGCGGTAAAGAATTTTTTGAGCTTATCGAAGACTGAGCTTTCGCGTCGGTTTTTTATCGAAGTTGGATGCCGTTAAAAAGGCAGGGCTGATATGTCGACCCTGCTTTTGTTGTTTCGTTATATATTATCGGTCAAAAAACGGTTATGTTTGCCTAAGCGGTATTTGCGGCTATTTTTCGCTGCTGTGACGGCGGTTTTTTGCCGGCAGATAATTGGCAGCTATGGGCATGACTTGAGCGACTGCCCGCCAAATGATGACGGCGAGGACAAAGTCTATCATACTGTGGATGAAGGTACCTCCGCCGACCAGCCCGACCACCGCGTAAAGAAATGAGCCGTTTATCTGCATGCCGGCGAAATAAAATATTGTCACCACCAATACTTCGCCTGCTGCATGTATCAGGCTCAAAAATACGCCGAACATTATGACCGAGCCGATCTTGCCCATATGCTTGTCTGCGCGCTTCGCCAGGATGAAAGCGCCGATCATGACAAAGAATATATGGCTCAGGGCCCGCAATACTACTACCGGCGCGAAGCCTGCCAATAAAAATCCGGCGGTAGTTCCCAAAGTTACGAATAAAGCTACATAAGGCGATATAAACATGGCAATGAATACAGCCACATGGCTGGCAAGCGTAAAGCTCATGGGCCCCAGTTGAATTTTTACCGGTGAGATGATCGGTATGAGAATGCCGATGGCGCACAGCACGGCGGCCACGCACATTTTTTTGATATTTTCCTTTGACTGCATTTCTCCTCCGCAAGACATGAAGCATATAAGTACAAAATAATTATAAAAAACCCTTTTTGATAAGTATATAAAATACGCGGCTTTATGTCAAATAAAAAAACGCCGCAAAGCGGCGCTTTACAGCGTATCCAGCGAACGTATGCCCGCTGCGTTCTGCAATACTTCACCGGCGCCGACGGTGTTGTCGGTGCGGATGACTATTATGGCTTTACCGGGCTGAGAGGGTATGGCCGAGTAAGCATATTCCACATTGATGTCATTGTCACTCAGCATCGCCGTGGCCCGATAAAGGGCACCCGGATCGTCCGATACCTCTATCGCCAACACATCGGTTTCCGCCGCGGTCATGCCGGCGGCGGAGATCACCTTGACGGTATTTTCGTAATCGGAAGTGATCAGTCTGGCTATACCGTATTCTCCCGTATCGGCAATGGAAAGAGAGGAAATATTTATTCCGTTATCGGCAAGTATCTTTAATAGTGTATTCAGACGGCCCGCCCTGTTTTCCAGAAAAACCGAAACCTGTTTGATCATACCGATATCCTCCTTTTATATACATATATTATACAGCAATATTGTGTTTTGCGGGATTATATTTTTCTGCGGTCTTCTACACGGCTGGATTTCCCTTCCGTTCGTCCCAGTGATTTAGGCTCGACGATGCGTACTTTGGCGTAAATACCTATTACGGATTCCAGCTTGGCGGTTATCTTTTTCGATAGAGCTTCCAATGCCGAAATCTTATCAAAAGAGGCATTCTCACTGAGCTCAACGAGTACGGTCAGATCATCGAGAGAGCCTACCCGGTCAACAATGAGCTTATAATGCGGAGCTACGCCCTCGATACCCAGCAGTACCGTTTCGATCTGCGAAGGATAGACATTGACGCCCTTGATGATAAGCATATCATCGGTACGCGCTTTGATCTTCTGTATACGCGGATGAGTACGTCCGCAGGGGCAATTGCCCGGCAGTATTCTGGTGATATCTCTGGTACGGTAACGGATAAGCGGTATGCCCTCTTTTGTTAGGGTGGTGATAACCAGCTCGCCTTCCTGCCCGTCAGGCAGTGGCTGTAAAGTTTCCGGATCGATTATTTCCGGGTAGAAGTGATCGCTCCAGATGTGCAGGCCGTTCTGCTGCGCACATTCACCGGCGACTCCCGGACCCATTATTTCCGAAAGACCGTATATGTCGTAGGCTTTTATGCCCAGATTTTTTTCGATCTGCACGCGCATCTGCTCGCTCCATGGCTCACCGCCGAATATACCGGCTTTGACTGAAAGATCATTGAGGTTAATGCCGGCGGTGGCTATCGCTTCTGCTAAATAAAGAGCGTATGAAGGCGTACAGGCCAGATGTGTGGCTTTAAAATCACGCATAAGCATGATCTGCTTCTGGGTATTGCCGGTGCTCATCGGCATTACCGTCGCACCGAGCTTTTCCACGCCGTTGTGGAGGCCTAATCCGCCGGTAAACATTCCGTAGCCGAAGGCGACCTGCACAGTGCTGGCATTGTCTGCTCCTGCCGCAGCCAAACAGCGAGCGACCATCTGCGCCCAGTTGTCGATATCGTTTTTGGTGTAGCCGACTGTGGTAGGCTTACCGGTGGTGCCGCTTGACGCATGCAGCCTGACGATACGGTTCATAGGTACGGCGAACATATCGAAAGGGTAAGCGTCGCGCATATCATTTTTCAGCGTAAACGGCAGTTTGGCGATATCGTCAATACTGCGGATGTCTTTCGGCTTGATTCCCGCCTCGTCAAATTTGCGGCGGTAAAGGGGGACATTTTCGTAAACACGATTTACAAGAGAAATCAGTCTGAACGACTGAAGAGCCTTAAGTTGGTTTTGCGGCATTGTTTCCGCGGTTTCATCATAATACATAATTGTTGTTATACTATATTGTAAAAGCGATTTTGTCAAGAAAAAAAGAAAAATTTTTGCAGCGGGCAGAAGGAAGTTTTTGCGCAAAAAAATTAAAAACTTTGCCATAAGGGAAGGAAATTTCGACCAAACGGAGAATATATAGGTGA
>CAZIQU010000099.1:0-6043 GCA_964541445.1 uncultured Lachnospiraceae bacterium
CTGTTTTCAAATACCGTCTCCGTCACCAGCGAGACGCCTTGCGAATAAGAAAGCATTGAAGTAAATATCGGCTGCATATCGGTGGGAAATCCCGGATAGGGCTGTGTGATCACCGCCCCGACCGCCTTGATATCGCCGCCGGAGCAACGAATTCCGTCTGATGCAGACTGTATTTTCATGCCGCTTTCAATCAGTTTATAGTAAGGTGACCGTATGTGATCGACAGAAGCATCCTTTATCATTATATCACCGGAGGTAATATGTGTCATACACATCAGCGTACCTAAAACAATTCTGTCGCTCATGATGCGGTATTCACAGGAGTGCAGCTTTTCCACGCCCTCGATGAAAACAGTATTTGTGCCGGCCCCGTATACTCTCGCCCCCATGGAATTGAGAAAATTCTGCAGATCCACGATCTCCGGTTCGCGGGCGGCGTTGGCTACCGCCGTCACCCCGGGGGTAAAAACACTGGCCAGCATCAGATTTTCCGTTGCTCCGACACTGGGATAATTAAGCACAACGCTGCCAGAGGACATATCCGTGCCGTCGACGATGATATAACCGTGTTCTTCCCTGATGCGGGCGCCTAACGCAGACAATCCGTCCAAATGCATATCGATCGGCCTGAGCCCGATCTCACAGCCGCCGGGATAACTGAAACGCGCATGCTTTTGCTTGGCGATCATCGCTCCCAGCAGTATGATCGAAGAACGCATACGGCTTACGAGCTTTTCTGCCACCTCATTGTTATTGATACCGGCAGAATCAATGACGCAGATGTTTTTTTCGGTTCTGACGCTGCAGCCGACAGATGCAAGTATCTGCTTCATCGTACGCACATCTTCGATATCCGGCACATTACGAAGAATATGCTCTCCGCCGCTGAGAACACACGCCGCCATAATCGGCAGTGAAGCGTTTTTTGAGCCCTGAAGTGAGACCTCGCCGTTCAGCCGGTGACCGCCTGAAATTATGTATCTTCCCATTCATGCCTCCGCATAAAACTATTTTATAATATTCGCTGCGAAGACTTTTGTTACGAAATGAGCCGGCTCTATTTTTTGCCTTCAATGAGTTTGTCAATATTATCACAAACGACGCAGGCGGAATCACGACGGCCCATTTTAAGAGAATTATTGCGCATGACGCGCAGCTGCTCAGGGTTTTCCGCCAAATTTTTTACCATACTTATAAGCACATCGCCGTTAAGCTCGGCGTCTTTTATAACCCGTGCCGCTCCTTTTTTTTCACATACTACGGCGTTTTTCGTCTGATGGTCGTTGGCCGCATACGGGAAAGGCACATAAACAGCCGGCAGCCCTACATAATTTATTTCAGCTATCGTACTGGCGCCGCTTCTGGCCACCACGATATCGGCGGCGTTGAGCATCAAGGGCATTTCATTGCAATACGAAAGTATATGTATATTTTCGTTTATCTTTACCTTATCCGCTTCCAACGCATCACGCACCTGAGTATAGCCCTCATCGCCGGTCACAAGATAAATCTTTACCCGATCGCGGCTGTTATAGTACTTTATAAGCTCCGCTGCCGCGACATTAAGTGTATGCGCCCCCAAACTGCCGCCGAATATAAGCACCGCCGTATCATTTTTATCAAGGCGGAGACTGCGTCGGGCGTTTTCACGGTTGACCAGTTCAAATTCGCGCCGTACCGGATTGCCGCTGAAGACGCAGCGCGACGGTTTTTTCATGTAAGGAATAGACTCTTCAAATGAAGCGCAGACGCAATCGGCGAAGGCCGAAAGTGTTTTTATGGTAAAGCCGGGAATAACATTCTGTTCGGCGATAAGTGAGGGTATGCCCCGCAGCGCCGCCGTCATTACCACCGGTCCGCAGACATATCCGCCGGTGCCGATAACGATATCAGGCTTCTGCCGGCGAAAGATGGCGGCACATTCGTGAAAGCTCAGCAAAAGCTTGCCTACGACCTTTATCTTACGGGCTGCCGAATAAAAACGCTCATACCCAGCCACATCGATATTCTCAATATGATAACCGGCTTCAGGCACTATCCTGCCCTCGATCGAATCAAGCTTTCCCAGAAAAACGATCTCCCAATCGGGGTGACGGTGCCGTATTTCATCGGCAATAGCTATCGCCGGATATATATGACCGCCGGTACCGCCGGCGGCTAAAATCACTTTCACAATTCCGATCTCCTATACACATATTTTCTGTTTCTGGAAATGTTAAGAACAACGCCCATACCGATCATCAGCGTAATCAGCGACGAACCGCCGGAGCTGACAAAAGGAAGGATTATACCCGTAGGAGGCAGCAGATTGGTGACCACGCCGATATTCAGAAAGATCTGTATCGACAGCAGCACCGCCATACCGGAAGCATATAGCCGGGCGAATGTATCCTGCGCGCCGAGCGCAATTTTTATAATGCGTAAAATGAGAATAAAATATGCCAATATCAGCGCACAGCAGCCGATGAGCCCAAGCTCCTCGCCGATAATGGCGAAGATATAATCGTTCTGCGGCTCAGGTAAAAACTTGAGCTTGGCCCTGCCGTTGCCTATGCCCTGCCCGAATATACCGCCGGAGCCGAGCGCCATCAGCGACTGCGCCGGCTGCCAGCCGTTGCCGGAGAGATCGGCAAACGGATCGATATATCCCGCGATGCGAGCCATGCGCCAATCGTTTGAGGTAATAAATACATATATTGCCGCCGCAGCCACACCGGCAAAGGCTAAAATAAAACCGAAATTGCCGCTGGCTAAGAAATACATACAAATTATCAGCGCTGCCACAATAGCAGCGGTGCTCAATGCCGGCTGTTTATATATAAGCAGACAGACCAGTGCCGTAAATAACAGCATAAAAATAAAAGTTTTCAGCGAACGTATATCCTCGAGATATTTATCCGCTATGTCAGACATAAACAGAAGCACGGCAATCTTCGAAAGTTCAGCGGGCATTATGACAACGCCGAATATACTTATCGAACGCACGGCACCCTTTACCGCGTCATCGTCGGGTTTAAAAGCGATAAAGACCAATAAGCCCAGAGTGATCAGCAAAATAAGCGGGGCAAAGCTTCGCAGATAACGGTAATCAAGAAGAGAAACAAAATACATCAATGCCAGACCGAAAAGAAAATATTTAGCCTGCTTTGCCACATACTTGAACTCGTTTCCCTCCAGCTTGGCATTATACATGCTGGCCGACCAGATCATGATTATTCCGAATACGCAGATGAGTATCACCATCAGGACAAGCGATCTGTCCAAAGGTTTTTTGGCCTGCTTGGGAATATTTCCGATCATCGGTTTAAAACCGGCAAACATGTTCTTCATGAAACGCCTCTTCCCTCTAAAAAGTGTTGACGATTTGCTTGAATATCTCACCGCGCTGCTCAAAGTTATCAAACATATCCCAGCTGGCACATGCCGGAGAAAGCAACACCGTATCGCCGGGCGAAGCGCATTCTCTGGCTCGCGCGAGCGCCTGAGCCATATCGGCGACGATCTCGTATGATGTATAGCCTGCTTTATCGGCGCTGGCTTTTATCTTATCTTTTGTCGCACCGTATATAAATATGCGTTTCACCTTACGCTTTATCAATGTCATGATCTCATCAAAATCACTGTGTTTATCATAACCGCCCATCAGCAATAATATGGGTGTATCAAACGCGTTTATCGCCGTGATGCTGGCATCCGGATTCGTTCCCTTTGAATCATTCACATATTTTACACCGTTGACTTCACGCACAAATTCAACGCGATGTTCCACCGGCGCAAATTCTTTAAGAGCCTTGCGTACGGCGGCAATATCGGCGCCGCAGGAGATCGCAGCCAGCGAAGCGCACATGGCATTGGCGGCGTTATGCGCGCCGATGAGCTTCATATCCTTCATATCCGCCAGCAGGACATCTTCTTCTCCGTACTTAATGTATATCTTATTGTCGGCAAAAAAGCTGTCGGCATCGCTGTTGCGCAAAGAAAAAAACCTGACGGCGCATTTCGCTCCGGCGGCCAGTCCTCTGACGGTCTCGTCATCGTAATTTAAGATCAGCGTATCGCCTTCGCACATATTTTTAAAAATATTGGCTTTTGCGGCTATATAGTTTGCCATGGTTTTATGCCGGTCAAGATGGTCAGGGGTAATATTCGTGATAACCGCAGCTTTGGGGCGGATATCCTTCTGCAGGGAAAGCTGGAAGCTGCTCATTTCCAGTACGGCGAAAGTATCGGCAGCCGATGAATCCGCGCAGTCGATAAAAGGAAAGCCGATGTTGCCGCATACATGCGCATTAAAGCCGGAGGCCCGCATCAGAGCCTCGGTAAGATAGGTAGTGGTGGTTTTACCGTTGGTGCCGGTAATGCCGATGACTGCGCCCTTAAAAAAGATATTGGCGAATTCAAGCTCGCTGATAACTTCTATGCCAAGCTCAGCCGCGTAAATACAGGCCGGTACATCAGGAGGCACGCCCGGACTGAGAATGAGCATTTCGCAGCCCGCGACTTCTTCCTTCAGCGGCTGACGACCCAAAACAAGAGTAACGGCGCTGTCGTCCGCCAGTTTTTCTATGCCGTAGCCTTCCTCAACAAGCCTGCCGTATTCCTTAAGGTCGCTGAGAATGCATACTGCCCCGTGCCGCTTAAGAAATGCGGCGGCGGCAATGCCGCTTCTGGCGGCACCCATGATAAAAAACTTTTTATTTTTCAGTTCCATGATCGTTTATGCCTCTTTGTTTAAAAGATATATATATCGACAGCCATAAAAGAGATGAGTACGCACACGGTCGTAAATATCCAAAAAACCGTCACGATACGCGTTTCTTCCCAGCCGCAAAGCTCAAAATGATGATGTATGGGCGCCATTTTAAAAATGCGCTTTCCGTGAGATATCTTATAATAGCCTATCTGCATGATGACCGAAAGAGCCTCGATTACGTATATGGCTCCCGCGATCAGTATAAATAATTCTGTTTTGGTGAAGATAGCGGCCAGTACAACCGTTATCGCCCATAAAGACCTTGGCCGGATTGAAATTGAAGCATAAGAACCCCAGACAGGCGCCGATAACCGAAGCCATAAAATACCCCATATCACGCATGCCGTTGCCCATAGCCGCCACAAAAAAGAATATGCAGACGATCATAGTCACGCCGGCGGCCAGCCCGTCAAGCCCGTCTGTCAGATTCACGGCGTTGACGACGGCAATAATGGTAAAAATAATAAAGGGAATAAACCACGATCCCAGATCCCAGTATTTTGATGCAAACGGGATCAGTATATCGGTACCGATATTGGGGTGAAAAGCAACATAAACGGCAACGGCAGCGGCTACTGCCAGCTGCAGTATTATTTTATGAAGAGGCTTCATGCCCAACGATGCCATGGAAAGACCTTTTTCAGATTTTATGGCGTTTTTCTGCACTACCTTGATAAAATCGTCAAGAAAGCCGATAATGCCGAAAAGAACGGTAACGACTACGGCGAATAAAAGATTGCTGCTGCCGTTCTTCAGGTAGACCGATGTCGCGATTATTATCGCCAATATAATGGCGATGCCGCCCATAGTCGGCGTGCCGGCTTTTTTGTAATGGCCCTCCGGCCCCAACTGCCTTACCACCTGCCCGAATTTAAGCCTGTGCAAAAACGGAAGCAAAACGGGGCAAATGGCAATCACGGCGGCAAAGGCAATGAGCGTGCAGATTATCTGACTGTCCATATCAGTTTATTCCTTCCGAGACCGATCTATATACTTCGTCTAATTTTACCCCTCTTGAAGCTTTGAACAAAACGGTATCGGCAGGTTTTATCTCGCCGAGAAGAAATTCCGCCAGTGCCTGTTTATTTTCGAAGAAAAAGCCCTGTTTCCCGCCGCGGTCGGTAAAGCCCTCGAGAATATCCTCACCGAAATCGCCTACCGTAAGCAGCATATCAACACAGGATGCACATACCGCCCCGGTTTCACGGTGCAGGCGCGCCGACTCTGCGCCCAGCTCAAGCATATCGCCCAGAACCGCCAGCTTGCGTCCGCCGGCTCTGGCCGCCATCA
>CAZIQU010000100.1:0-5298 GCA_964541445.1 uncultured Lachnospiraceae bacterium
GAACGGGCCCTGCGGCGGCGCGCGCGACGGCATGTGCGAAGTCAACCACGAGAATCCCTGTGCATGGATACAGATCTATAACCGCTTAAAGGAGCTGGGTCAGCTCGACAGAATGGAATCTATCGCCGACAGCAAGGATTACGGCAGCTTCTCTTATCCGCGTACCATAAACCTCAAAGAAAGCGAAGAAGGAGGCAGCAATGAGTAATTTACAGAAAGCTCTCGAATCGGGCAAATTTGCCATCACGGCCGAAATGGCTCCGCCTAAGGGCTGTGACTTTTCGCATCAGATGTCGATGGTGGATCTTATCAAAGACAAAGTCGACGCCGTAAATGTAACGGATTATCAGTCGGCTTCTCTCAAGGCTTCTTCTCTGGGCCTTTGCATAATGCTCAAGCAGGCCGGGCTCGAGCCGGTGCTGCAGATGACCGGCCGTGACCGCAGCCGTATGGCTATACAGGGTGATTTTCTGGACGCAGCGGCTTTCGGCATCGAAAACCTGCTGGCGCTTACCGGCGACCATACTACCGTAGGCGACTGCAAAGAATCAAAACCGGTATTCGATCTTGATTCGATCGGCATACTTCAGGCTGCCAAATGTTTGGAATCCGGCTTTGACTGCGGCGGCAACGCTCTTTCCGGCGATGCGCCAAAATATTATCTAGGCGCCAGCGTCACCCCGGTATACAACCCGGTGGAGCTGCAGCTGATGAAGATGAAGAAAAAGATCGAAGCGGGCGCCAAATTCTTCCAGACTCAGGGCGTTTACGAAACCGAGAGCATGAAGCCCTTCACTGAGCTTGCCAAGAAATACGGCGTATATCTGATGGCCGGTATCATACCGCTGAAGAACGCCGGTATGGCCAAGTATATGAACGGCAACGTGCCCGGCATCTCCATTCCCGATTCGCTTATCGAAAGACTTAAGGCTTCCGCCAACAACGGGCTGGATACTTCCGCACCCGAAGATGTACAGAAAAAACAGAAGGCCAAAAATCAAAAGATGGAAGGCGTGAAAATATCGGCCGAGATTATCAGTGAATTCAAGGCAAACGGACTTGTTGACGGCGTACATATCATGGCTATCGGCGCGGAAGAGCTGGTACCGCAGATAATCGAGCAGGCCGGTCTGTAAAATAAAGGGAGCAAATAAATGAAAATAGCAGTTTTGGGAGCAGGCCCCGGCGGTTACGAAGCCGCGCTTTACGCCGCTAAAAAAGGCGCCGAGGTAGTGCTCATAGAAAAAGACGAGCTGGGGGGCACCTGCCTCAACAGAGGCTGCATACCCACAAAAGCTTTTCTCGCCTCAAGCGAGGTGCTGGAAACCGCCGAGGACGCGGCTTCGTTCGGCATTAATATTGCCGGGGAAATAACCGCTGATTACGGCGCGATATTGGAGCGCAAAAACAAGGTGATGACCTCTCTGGTAAAGGGTATACAGTTCCTTTGCGACAAGAACGGCGTCAAGGTGATAAAGGGCTACGGCACTCTTACCGATAAGCATACCATAGAGGTGGAAAAAGCCGACGGCTCAAAAGAAACCGTAACGGCCGACAACATCATTTTGGCTACCGGCAGCGTGCCGGTCACGCCGGGAATGTTTAAGTATGACGGCAAGCGCGTGATTACCAGCGACGAGATACTGGATATGCCCGCGGCGCCGGCTTCGCTGATATTGGTAGGCGGCGGCGTTATCGGCACGGAAATCGGACAGTTTTTAGCTAAAATGGGCACGGAAGTGACCATTGTGGAAATGCTGCCGCAGCTGCTGCCGACCATGGACGAAGATGTGGCCAAGCAGCTTTCGCGTCAGTTTAAAAAAGACAAAATTAAAGTAATAACCGGCGACGGTATCGCCGAAGTCAACCCCGGCGAAAACGAAGTCGGTGTAAAGCTGCAAAGCGGCACCGAGCTCAAGGCCGAATATGTGCTGGTAGCCATCGGCCGCAGACCTTACACCGACAGCCGCATCGGCTTTGATAAAGCCGGAGTAGAGCTTACCGAGCGCGGACGCGTAAAGGTGAACGAATATTTGCAGACAACGGCCGACAATATTTACGCTATCGGCGATCTGCTCGATTCCGCTATGCTGGCGCATGTAGCCAGCAAGGAGGGCTTCATCGCCGTAGACAACATTTTCGGCGAAAAGAAACAACCCACCTATCACGCCGTACCCGGCTGCGTATTCACCAATCCTGAGATTGCCACGGCCGGCGCCACGGAAGCGGAGCTGACGAAAGCCGGCAAGGCTTACAAAAAAGGTACCTTTGATTTCAAGGGTCTCGGCAAAGCGCAGGCAAGCGGCAAGATCGCCGGTTTTGTCAAAGTGCTTACCGATGAGAACGATGTACTGATCGGCGCGGCTATCGTGGGGGCGCATGCCTCCGATATGCTGCAGGTGCTTACCACCGCCATTCAGTTAAAGCTCACCTCCGAGCAGGTGCTCGACAGCATATTCCCGCATCCGACAATGTGCGAGGCTATAATGGAAGCGCTGCATGACCTGCACGGCTTGAGTATCAGCAAAGCTTAAATAAATAAAAAATAAAGGAGAAATCTTATGGGCTATCCCACAGAACTCAAATATTCCAAGGACCATGTATGGGTCAAATGTGACGGAGACACCGCCACCGTCGGACTTACGGATTACGCCGTAGAGCAGCTCGGCGACGTGCTTTTCGTCGACCTGCCCGAAGCCGGCAAAAAGATTGCCAAGGGAGCGAATTTCACGGAAGTAGAAAGCTCCAAGACTACCAGCGAGGTGGCGCTGCCGTTTGACGGCGAAGTGATCGAAGCCAACGATGAGCTCGACGATTCGCCCGAGCTGCTCAATGACGACGCTTACGCCAACTGGATCGCCAAATTCAAGGTAGAGGGCGGCTGCCCCGCAGACCTTATGGATGCGGCGGCCTACGAAGCGAGCCTTTAAGAACAGAAAATTTAATTATAGGCTCAAAAGCAAAATACCGCGCGGGATATTCCGCGCGGTATTTTTGACGCGTAAATTTTCTAACCCGGTCCGTTTCCGCTCGCGAATATGCCGCTTTATTTTTGCCGCAGAATTTCCCGATAGCAGCGCAGCAGCTTTTGACTCATATTTCGGATGCTTCTCGCTTCGGCAGTGACGCGCCCCGCCGGCGTCAGATCGGCGGCTTTCCCGCCCAGCACAGAAGCTATTCGGGCAGAAAAATCGGGGATACCCTTTGCCATATACGCGCTTTTGCCGTTTTGCAGCCACCCGTCATAAACGGGGATATCTCTGACGATCACGGGAACAGAACAGGCAAGCGCCTCCAGCACCACGATGCCCTCGGTCTCCTCATAACTCATAAAGCAGAAACAATCGCAGCCGCAGTAAGCATCACGCAGCTCAGCACGGCCCACATAGCCGGGGAAACAAAGATTATCCGGCGCAGAAGCTATGGCGTCTCTCACTTTAACGGGGATCAGATGCAGATTGGTATAACCGAACCAAAAAAACCGTGTCTGCGGCATTGCTTTTGCCAGTGCGATATAGTCGAGTATCCCCTTACGCTCGATGTAATGTCCCACCGAAATGACCGCCGGTTCTTTTTCGGAGAGCCCGTACTTACGGCGAAAGGCCTGCCGATATTCGCATTTGAAGGAAAAAAAATCCGTATCGATTCCGTTAGAGAGCGCACAGATCGGTTTTTTGATACCATAGCCTTGCAGCAGGCGTTTTGAATATTCTGTGGGAGTAATGATCAGATCACCGACGGAGTAGCAGAGCTTGATCCATCGCCGAAACAGCGGCGCTAAAGAGTCGGACGCTTTGAATGAATTGCGGAAGTCCTCCATCGTTGAGTGGCCGTAATAGATCACCCTTTGCCCGCGCAGTTTTGCCAACAGCGCTGCCAGCAGCGAATCGGGAAACACCGTATTGATGTGTACCAACGCAACATGCCGTTCATTTTTGTCAGTTGTTTCAATGCCCAGGCTTTTCAGCATGGCCTGCTGATGATGGATTGCCTGCCCGACGCCGCTTTTCTCCACCAGCTTCAGAGAGCCGGTATACAGTCTGACTTTCATTATAATTATCCGCCGATCAGCGCCGGAAAGCGGACAAAAGCCGTATAAAGGCCGAGGCTGTAAAGCGCGATGGAGAATGGCTTGCCGAGCATAATTATACCCGTGAAAAGGGATAGCCGCATTTCCGTCGTTCCCGCCAGATAGCAGAGAAAGTCATCCGGCGCCATCGGTAAAAATATGGCTATGGCGAACATTTTGGCAAACCGGCTTTTTTCGGAAGTCCACTCTTCATATTTCGTGATCAGCTTTTCGCTGAACAAACAGCGGAGAAGCGGCCTTCCGTAGAGCTTTGCGGCGGAAAACGCCAAAATCGAACCGGCGCAGATTCCGATATAGTTGTAAAGAAAGCCACGCCACGCGCCGAAAAGGAGTACCCCCGCCAGACAGCTGATACCGCCGGGCAGTATGGGTATCACCACCTGCACCGCCTGAAAAAGCGTAAAGACAACGGCTCCCGCGAGTCCGAAACCGGAAATATAGCTTTGGAGCCGGGCCGGTGAAGAGAAAAGACCGGTCTGCCAGGCGTATACGCACAGCGCGGCGGAGGCCGCAAAGCCGACGGCGGTAACTATTTTCATTACGGTCTGTACGGAGAGCTTTTTCAAATGCATACACCTTACTTTCATAATACAGGCGATCTCTTTTTCGCCCGTTTTCATCAATCCGCCGATCACTGTTCCGGTGCGTCCGCCTCAATTTCCGCGGCTGATCCGGCCTGCTTTTTCCGCGCCGTAACGTTTTTCAACAGCTCCAGAGCCAACAGCGCGGCGATCCCCAGTGAAAAGCCCGGAAGGCTGAAGGTTGAGAGACTCAGCGCCGGAAGCGGCTGCGTCAGCGTGGTCGGCCCCATAACGATGGCAAACAAGGACCCGAGCATCAGGCCGATAATCAGATATACCATAGCACCGCGGTGCTTCTTGAGCGCGCTGCGGATAAAGTGAATTGATAAGCCTACGCCCGATAAAATGCCGATGCCCAGCGCCGCGAGACCCGGCAGCACGGCAAACTGAAGATGCATAAGCTGCTTGATCGCTTCAACAGCCGGCAGATAGACCCCCGCTATCAGCAACACAGTAGAGCCGGAAATGCCGGGGAGCACCATGGCCGCGATGGCTACCATACCCGCGCAGAAAATATAAAGCAAATGAAGCGGCCGCAGTGTCAAAAAGCTGATGCCGCCCAACAGCCCGAAGCCGGAGCGAAGCAGCGACAGGCCGATCACCACCGGGAAGGTGCGCGCGCGCAGC
>CAZIQU010000100.1:5308-6030 GCA_964541445.1 uncultured Lachnospiraceae bacterium
GATCGAAGCTATCGTCAGGCCCAGAAACAGAGAGCTCATCAAATAAATGTTATCGGCAAAAAGCCCGGACAGGAGCAGCACGCATAAACACATTCCCGGGCCCCAACCAACGAATAAGCGCAGCAGGTAACGGGCGGCCGTCTTGCGAGCCTCCCGCTCGGCGCCGAACAGATCGTGCAGCGCATTGATGAAGCGGTCATAAAAGCCGAGAATAAATGCTACGGTTCCCCCGGAAACGCCGGGAACGCTGTCGGCTATGGCCATACACAGGCCGTCGATGGCCGTAATTATCATGGAAACCTCCCTTGGTATGTATAAAATATCAGCACACGCTGAGGCCGGTATTATCCGCGCCTCTTCACGGCAGGAGCGTTTGATAAACGCCGACTGCGTTTCCGGCGAAAACCTCAGCGGAATAATTTTGTAAAACGGTTTCCCGCGCGGCGTTTCCCAACGAACGGCAAAGCGCCTTATCGGTCAGAAGGCAAGCCAACAGCCGGCTGAACTCCGCGGCGTTTTGATAAGTAAAGCCGTTGACGCCGCTTTTGATGACGCCGTCCAGACAGGGATCGTACCGGCATAAAAGCGGCAGGCCCGCTGCCATCGCCGAGGTCGCGAGCATGTCCTTGGCCGAGAGCGCCAAGTTCCTCGGTGAGCTGGAGCTGTCGGAGCGCGACGTGGTCATCGCCTCCCAGGTGTTGAAGGAGATCAACGCCCGGCTC
>CAZIQU010000101.1:0-4613 GCA_964541445.1 uncultured Lachnospiraceae bacterium
GTAAGTCTTTTCGCGAGAAAGGTCTTAGGTCTTATCTCAGCCGAAATGCGGCCCTACATTTCGGCTGAAGAGGAGCAATGGCGAAACGAGTCAACAATGCCTTCCGCAGGGAGGCATTCAACGAGTTGAGCACATTGCGACGACGCGACGACAGGAGAGGATAATGAAAAGAAATTTTACCGACAAACAGCGAATAATCATTTATATTGCGGTTACTTTTGTGCTGACATACGCCTATGAGATACTGTTTTTGCCCGGGGCTTTGGCTTCGGCCTATTCTTCGCTTTTTGTGGCTGCGGCGATGCTCTTTCCGGCGATAGGCTCGCTTATTACCCGGCTGATCACCCGGGAAGGGTTTAAGAACATGTACATAAGACCCAACCTTAAAGTCAAAGGTAATCTGAAAATTTACGCGGCGGCTTATTTCGGCCCGTCATTTTTGATCTTGCTCGGCGTGGCGCTGTATTTTGCTGTTTTCCCCGGGCAGTTCAGTTCGCTTTCGTTGGACTTGAGCGCCGGCGTCAATATTATTATCGCTATGGTAATTTCGCCGATCGTCAATATAATTTTCTGCTTCGGTGAGGAGCTTGGCTGGCGCGGATACCTTGTGCCAAAGCTGGCAAAACATTGCTCTTTTATAAAGACCGCGCTTATTTCCGGGGTAATATGGGGGCTGTGGCACGCGCCGCTTACCGTGATGGGGCATAACTACGGATTGGTCTACGCCGGCTGGCCCTACACGGGGATACTGGCAATGTGCGTATTCAGCACGGCAGTCGGTACCGTTTTCTCGTATTGGGCGCTGAAGACCGAAAGCTGTCTGCCGGCGGCTCTGGCACACGGCAGCCTTAACGGTATGGGTTCCGTCGGGCTTATGTTTATGGTTTGGCCGGCAGCGGCAAATCCGTTTATCGGCCCGTTGGTTACCGGCGTGGTCGGCGGCTTGCCGTTTTTGGCGGCAGCGGTATGGCTGATTTTGAAATACAAAACACACACCGGCAGCCCTGACGCTTCATTGCCGCACTGAAAACAAATAAGAGGGACAGCTCTCAAAACGGCGCTTATATGCCGTATATGGGACCTGTCCCTTTTTTGTCGCCGGTTACCTGTCGCCGCCGGCGGCCGCGGCGATATCGGTTAACTTGCTCATAACGCCGGGTATGTCGATATTCTGCGGGCATTTTTCGGCGCAGGCGCCGCATGCCACACAGTTTTGCGGTTGTTTGTCCTCGGGCAGCTGCGAAACCTTCATCGCCAAAAATTTACCATCGCCGTTAAGCAGATAATCGTTATACAGTGCGATCAGCTCAGGTATTTCGAGCTCCTGCGGGCAGCCGTCGCAGTAACGGCAGCGGGTGCAGGGCAGCTGGTTTTTTTCGCAGAAGATCTTTATCGCCTCAGCCAGCGCTTTTTGCTCATCGGCCGAAAACGGTTCATCGGCGCTGAAAACGGCGGCGTTATCCTCGGTCATCGCTATGGTATTCATGCCGCTGAGTACTACCTGCACAGCCGGAAGGCTCTTAACCCAGCGAAAAGCCCACGAGGCGATGCTTCTTTCCGGCGCGGCCTTTTTCAGTATAGCATCGGCCTCCGGTGAGAGCGACGCGAGCCTGCCGCCGCGGCACGGCTCCATGACCCAGACCTTCAGACCGTGAGCGACGACGATATCATACAGCTCATGCGCCTGACCGATCTCCCAATCAAGATAATTGAGCTGCAGCTGTACGAACTCGAAACAATCGTGACGGTCGAGAAAGCCCGCGAGAGTCTCCGGTTTGGCGTGGCAGGAAAAGCCCAGATGACGAATGCGGCCGGCTTTCTTTTGCTCGAGCAAATACGGCATTACATTCGCCTCCGCGGATTCATAAACGGATATGTCCTTCTCGTTTAAATTGTGCAGCAGATAGAAATCAAAATAATCCACGCCGCATTTTTGCAGCTGTTTCTCAAAAAGCTCTTTTGCCGTCGGCTCGCCGCTCAGCATCATCATGCCCGGCAGCTTGTCGGCCAGAAAATAGCTTTCGCGCGGATACCTTTCCACCAAAGCACGGCGGAGAAAATTTTCCGATTCGCCGTTATGATACATATAAGCGGTATCGTAGTAATTTATACCCAGCTCATACACACGGTCAATGACCGCGCGGGCCGCGTCATCGTCTATGGTCTTGTCTTCACCCTCGCCCTGTGCCGGCAGGCGCATATTGCCCATACCCAGAGCCGATATTTTGTCTCCCTTAAAATCCTTGTAAAGCATAGCGTTACCTCCTATGCTTTCTATAATAACGCGTAAGGGCGTTATTTTGCGGTATTTTCGTTATTCTTTTTAAGAATTATCCGGCCGTGTCCGCGGCGGTACAGCGGTGGGTGTATAATATAATTAAAGGAGACGGAGTATGGCGGAAACATTACTTGCGGCGACGGACGGCGTACACACGGCGGAAACAATTGCCGAAGGCACTTATCGGATCGATGAGCTGGGGCTGGCCGAGTGCTATCTTGTTTGCGGAAGCGAGCGAGCGCTGCTCATAGATACGGGCTGCGGCTACGGTGATATAGCGCAGACGGTACGGCAGCTTACGGCGCTGCCTGTGGATGTGATGCTTACGCACCGGCATTGCGACCACGCCGGCGGGATCGGCCGATTTGCCGAATTTTATGTGCATGAGAGCGATACCGCGCCCGTATATTCCCTTGTGAGTTCACATGCAGCCATGTGGCTGCTTTCACATAAATTTACCGATGAAAAAATTGCGCACACCGGCAGCCGTCCGCGAATGATACCTTTCGGCGACGGCTTCGCTTTTGAGCTGGGCGGACGGCGTATTGTGCCGATAAATACGCCCGGGCATACACGCGGCAGCGTTGTAGCTGTTGACGAAAAAGAGCATATCATGTTTACCGGCGATAATGTCAATCCCTGTTTGTGGATGCAGCTGCCGGGATGCGTTTCGCTGGAGGAATGGCTGCCCGGCGCCGAGCGAACACTGGCGCTTTGCGATTGCTGCCGGGCTTACTGCGGACACGGCGCTGATCCGCTCAGCCGCGAGGGGATTTCCGCCTGCATAGAAAGCGTAAGGAGCATTATAGACGAGGCTCGCGGCGGCAAGCGCGGGGTGGGAATAAAACGCCGCCTCTATGAAGGCGGCGAGACCGTATATAACTGCCGACGCGTACTGGCTCGCTGAACGGGCCTGTGAGCAGCACGGACGTAAGTTAAGAAGCGATCGTTCAAACGGTCGCTCTTATTTTGCCGCGATCGGCGCTGTTGCTGCCCGGCGTATCATCTTTTTTATCATAAAACCGCATTCCCGTGGCGGCTTCAAAGCGCGCCAGTATGCCGATGCCATTCTCGATCATGCCGGGCATTTGATAGATATCGTGCCCCGGGTAATCGTTGCCCTCGATCAATATAGGTCTGTCGGGAGTAATACATACATCCCAGCCGCAGTAACCTATGTCGTCAAGACGCAGCGCGGCACGGCGGGCGCAGCTGAGCACTTCGTCCCACATGGGGATAACAAAGCCCTTGATCTGCGTTTGCGTGAGCGGATGTTTCTTATACATGCAAAAATCTTTATCGGCGGCATCATAGAGTATAGTGCCGTCAGCCGTATCCACGACACTGCACATACCGCCGTTATTGATGTTGTCAACGACCCGTCCGCCGTTGCCGATACGCACAGCGGTGAACGGTATGCTCACTTCGTTGCTGCCGGGCTTGCGCACGGTTACCACTCTGACGGTATTGACGGCGCAGGGGTAGAGTGCATTCATCTTTTCATGCTGTTTGGCGGTTTCTTCCGCCAGAAGTGAATCGGTGGAACGGATATAGGCGTAGAGCTCTTCGACGGTACGGTTGTCATTAAGGACTATTTTTTTCACTCCCACACCGCATCCTTCTTCATACGGTTTGATGATAAAGTCTTTTTTATCGGCACACCAGGCGCGGAATTCTGCGATAGAGGCGGTCTTCATATCGAGATAGCCGCGGCCGGTGAAATCAGCAAACCGGCGGTGAAACAGCAGCTTGTTTTTCAGCACGCGGTTACCGGTCAGATTGTTGAAGCTTTTGACAATGCGGTTGTTGACGCCGCGGGTGACGTATGTTCGGCGTTTGGCGGCGTCAAGATTTTCAAAGCGGAACAGCTCATAATCGAGATAACCGGCCTGATAGCGAAACCCGCACCAGAGCATATCCCAAAAAATACGCAGTCGGCTTTTATGCGAGCGGCGTGCTACTTTACCGGCGTGCTGCCACATTCTTTTAAGACAAAATTCCTTCATGCATTTGCAGATAAAAATTATTTTTTCCATGATGCTGTGATTAAACGATTTTCAGCTTAAATTTCACTGAAAAAGTTCGGCAATCACACCGGAAAAATAAAAAAGCCGCCGTGATGCAGACGGCGGCAAGTCATAATAAGAGCAAAAAAGAAGGATTGCGTTTGGGCGGAAATAAGGTCGGGGAATAGCGGGGTATGTGAAGCGCCCTCAGCTATGCTGACCCGGGCAGTATTGCTAAATTTCTCATCTTTAAGGGGGTCAGATCTCCCTTTTTACAGACGATGTTTTTCTTAACCTTCCACCCCTTTGGATAAAGGCCGATTTCAATT
>CAZIQU010000101.1:4623-5959 GCA_964541445.1 uncultured Lachnospiraceae bacterium
TTGCTTAAATATTAATGTTCAGGCTCATGTTAAAAACCGTCGTAACAAAGTGCCCGGGTCAGAAAATATTTTAAGCAGAACTGCCCGGGTCAGAACCTGCAATAAGCTCAAAGACACAATGACAGGTCTTAAAAAACGGCGTAATTCAGCCGAAAAACAAGACCTGTCCTTCTTTTAATTTGGTTTTAAATCAAACGAAATGCGTCCCTTCATTTCGTTTGAAGAGGAGCAGCCGCGAGGCAAACAAGCGCCCTGCCCGAACGGGCGGGCGCGCCATAGCCGAACGCGATGCGACGAGGGGGTCAGATCTCTTTTTCCAGACGATGTCTTTATTCGTTACGCTCTGACCCGGGCACTTTGTTTACTTTTTGCAGCATAAACATGCTGACCCGCTCCCTTTGTTAATAAAAGAGCTCTGTTAAAATATCTTTTCGCCGTTGAGAATTACTTCAAAATTTTTGCCCGCCGATATGTCTATCATTGAAGCTATCTCCATTACCTGCGCGGTAATTTTCTCGACCTTCTCTTCGGGAAAACGCAAGTAGCGTAGCGTATGCTTTGTTTTATAAGCTGCAAGCTCTTCCGGAGCAACATTAAGACGACCGTCAAAATAGCTAAGCATCAAAGCGCAGTTTATAGATGCGCAACTTATAAGAAAATACTCCAACTCTGTCTCATCGTAAGGCAGTCCGCTTTTACGAAATTGCCCACGTTTGGACAATTTATTGAGTTAAGCATTAAAAGCGCCGAGCATACGCAGTTGACCGTTATTATATTTTGCGTGTAATTATTTTTAATGATCTCTTCGCTTATACCCTTTGAATGCGCCTGTCCAAAACTTGAGTAGAGCCTTTTAGCCAGTTCGCTTTTATCTTTAAAATGGTAGTAAAAAACAGATTGCTTCACGCCTGCGCGCAAACAAACCTCTTTCATTGATGCTTTATTATATCCATACTCAAAAAAAACCTCGCGTGCTTTTTCATAAAGCTTTTCTTTTGTCAAGTCCCCTGCCGGGTATGTCGCCATTTTGTTCTCCTTATATACTGATTATAATCTATAATTTAAACCCCACAAATTAAAATCGTATCAAATTTGATACGATTTTAATAGTCGGCGGCGATGCCACAATTAGATACGTATTGAAATTTTATTTTTTTTTGATTATTCTATTGACAATACCACGAAATTTGATATAGTACTAATTAGATACGTATCGAATTATATACATATAGAAATTGATTCCAACCAAAATATTTCTATATAGATTTTAAGGAGGTGCAGCTTGAACGCAAAACAAGCTTATAAAGAAAAGCTTAAAAGAATCACAGATGTGACC
>CAZIQU010000102.1:0-884 GCA_964541445.1 uncultured Lachnospiraceae bacterium
GGTAGCCGTATTGATGATCACCGGCCCCGGTGTTGATTCCGCCACCGCCAAAATATCCAGCATCTCCGCGTCGTCTATCCAATTATATCTTTCCACGGCCTCACGGTGGATGAGCGGCAGCATGGCATAACCGCCGCCGAAGGTGAACAGCCCTAATTTAAAAAAGACCGTTGCCAGCGTAATATATATATTTTTTTTCTTCAATTCAACGCCACGTCTCCTATATTTTTCTCGCCGCGCTGCAGCATTTCGCCATAAAAAGCTCTGTCTTTAGGCTTATCAGATGCCCGAAGTTTGTCGCCGATAAGATCACAGGCCATGAAAAGGTCTGCGTACTCAACAGCGTCCTCCAGTATGCCGTCGCTGCGGCCGCTCTGCCTGATACCGTATATATCGCCCGCGCCCCTGAGTTTGAGATCCTGGCGGGCGATTTCGAAACCGTCATCGGAATTCTTTAACACCGTAAGTCTGGCAAGCGTTTTTTCATCGGCACGGTCGCACTGCAAAAAACAGTAGCATTGCCTGTCGTTGCGGCCCACACGGCCTCGCAGTTGATGCAGCTGCGCCAGCCCGAACCTTTCGGCGCTCTTCACCCACATTATTGCCGCTTTTTTCACATCGACGCCGACTTCTATCACGGTAGTAGCCACCAATACCTGCGCATTGCCCTCGGAAAAAGCCCGCATTGTCTCCTGCTTTTCGTTTTCCTTCATTTCACCGGTAAGGTAAAGCACCTTCAGCGGCGCCAGCTCTTTTTCCGCTTCCTCAAATACGGTCTTGACGCTCTCCAAGTCCTCGGCGTCTATCGCCGGACAGACGATATACGTTTTCAGCCCCTGCGCAGCACTGCGCCTGACTGCGCCGTAGGCATTGCTGTTCTGCGC
>CAZIQU010000102.1:940-1557 GCA_964541445.1 uncultured Lachnospiraceae bacterium
TGGTTTTCACCGGTATGCGCCCCGAGGGTTTAGCGGCAAGCACGCTCAGCGACAGATCTTTGTACAGGCTCAGAGAAAGAGTTCGCGGTATGGGGGTAGCGCTCATCACCAGCACATGCGGATTTACGCCTTTATTTTC
The DNA here is from genome assembly GCA_964541445.1 of uncultured Lachnospiraceae bacterium. GTDB lineage: Bacteria > Bacillota > Clostridia > Eubacteriales > Anaerofustaceae > CAZIQU01. The sequence continues at coordinate 1,080 of CAZIQU010000102.1, forward strand.
CAATTCAGCACGCTGCGAAACGCCGTAACGGTGCTGTTCATCAATGATGATAAGCGCCAGATTTTTATATTCGGTTTGGCGGGAAAAAAGCGCGTGCGTGCCGAAAACAACGCCGTATTTACCCTCTCTGATACCGCGGTCGGCGGCTTCGCGGTCCTTCTTCTTCATCGAGGCAAAGACCACGGTGCTGTTTATGCCCAACCCGGCAAGCAGCGCGGCATACTTTTCATAATGCTGCCGCGCCAATATCTCCGTAGGCGCGGTAAAAGCGCATTGGTAACCGGCCGCCGCCGCCAAATAAGCCGCCGCTGCCGCCACCGCCGTTTTGCCGCTGCCGACATCACCCTGCAGCAGTCGGTTCATCTTATAGCCGCTTGCCATGTCGTCGGCAATCTCCGCCACGGCCTTCGCCTGCGAAGGAGTAAGCTTGAACGGCAGCGCCGCCAGATACTTATCCAGGCCGCCGACATCCAACCGC
>CAZIQU010000102.1:1567-2804 GCA_964541445.1 uncultured Lachnospiraceae bacterium
GCAGCCCTGAAGCGCGTCGCCGGCCGGCACGCCGATTGACCGCAGCAAAAAAAGCAATAAAATTAAGCGCTTTAAAGTAGCGCAAGCCGCTGTATGCTTCGGCGGCGCTGCCGGGAGAGTGAACAAGCCGCAGGCTCTCCCGAAAGCCCTTCAGCCCCAAATCGGCAATAATCCACAGGGGCATTTTTTCACTGAGCTCGGTCTGCTCCAACGCTATGCGTATATATTTATAAAGTTCTTTCTGTTTAAGCCCGCTCTTGACGCTTAAGGGATAAACCGGGTAGATACCCTCGTTAAGGTATGTCTGTATTTCGCACCGTTCTATCTGCGGGGCAATGAGCGCTTTTTTTTCTCCGTTCGCTTTAAATGTACCGAACAGGCGGTAGGCGTAGCCGCATTTGAGTGTTTTTCTGATATAAGGCTGATTATAAAAACAAACGTCGAAAACATCATCTCCGGCGGCAAATTTCAATACGCTGCGCGAAAACTTTCCCCGACCGCCGACAGTACCGACGCCTGTATATACCGCTTCAAGAAGATACCTTCCGTCAGGGCAGCATTCGGCAAAGGGCGTCAGCTCGCCCCTGTCTTTGTATGCGGCAGGTAAAAACATCAATAAATCATAAACGGTATAGATACCCATACCGTTTAACGCTTCAAGCTTTTTTTGTCCGATGCCTCTTATAAGCGAAAGATCGCTTTCCTCGCCGAGATACATAAATTATTCCACACTGACGATATAATAGTAGAGCGGCTGTCCTCCGTTGAATATTTCAATATCCATGTCCGCGTATTTTTCCGCCAAGCTGTCACGCAGCGCCGACGCGCTCTCATCGCTTACATCTTCGCCGTAATACAGCGTAATAATCTCACTGTCGGCATCAACCATTTTTTCAACCAGTTTTTCGGCCGCCGCCGGCACTTCTTTTTCAGCACAGGCGATCTTGCCTTCCACAAAACCGATCACATCGCCCTGCGAGATCTCGATTCCGTCGATAAGGCTGTCGCGCACCGCGAAGGTGACCTGCCCTGCCGTTACGGTATCTATACCGGAATTCATGGCACAAATATTCTCATCAAGCGAATTTTTGCTGTTGAAATTCATCAGCGCCGCCACCGCCGCGGGAAAATTCTTGGTGGGCAGCACGCGCACGTTCTTGGCGCTTATCTTTTGCGCCTGCTCAGCCGCCAGAATAATATTTTTATTGTTGGGCAGGATGATTACTCCTTGAGCATT
>CAZIQU010000102.1:2814-5924 GCA_964541445.1 uncultured Lachnospiraceae bacterium
CGGTGTTGTCTATCACTTCCATAAAATCCTGCGTGGAAGGGTTCATCGTCTGGCCGCCCTCTATAACATAATTTACGCCCAGATTTTTGAGAATATCGGTCAGGCCGTCTCCCGATGAAACGCTGACTATCACATAATTGACCTTTTCGGCCGAATATTTCGGCGTTGCTTCGGCTTTAGACTCAGCAACGAAAAGCTCGTTATGCTGCTGTTTCATATTTTCGATCTTTATCTTGGTAAATTCACCGCAGGCCGAAACGATCTTCATCGCGTTCCACGGCTCGTTGGTATGTATGTGTATTTTGATGATATTGTTGTCTTCGATGCATACCAAAGAATCGCCGATCTTCATCAGTTTATCTATAAGCTGTGCCTGATGCTTCTGGCTGCCGTTGGTCTTGACAAGAAACTCGGTACAGTAGGTATAAATTATTTCGCTGTCAGACTCTAGACCGAAAGCTGCCGCCGCAGGCTTAGCGCCGTCGGGCATGAGTGATACGGGCTCGCCGTTCATGGCCATAAGCATGCCTTCAAGAAAAAGAATGAGACCCTTGCCGCCGGAATCGACTACCCCGGCCTCCTTAAGCACAGGAAGCAGCTCAGGAGTATGATCAAGCGCCCTTTGTCCGTTATCGATAACATCCTTAAGGAATATGCGGCCGCTCTCATAGTTTGCGGCGTTGGCAGCGGCGAATTCCGACATTTCTCTGGCCACAGTTAAAATTGTGCCTTCCGTAGGCTTCATTACCGCTTTATAGGCCATTTCTGTCGCCGCGGTCAACGCTTTGGCGGCATCGGTAATTGAAAGCCGTTCTTTACCCATACAGCTCTTGGAAAAGCCGCGTAAAAGCTGAGAAAGAATTACACCCGAATTGCCTCTGGCACCCATAAGCGCACCGGAAGAACAAGCAGAAGCGATCTCCCCCACGCTTTTGGCGTCTGACTTCTGTACCTCGCCCATGGCGTACTGCATAGTCAGCGTCATGTTGGTACCGGTATCGCCGTCAGGCACAGGGAAAACATTTAAATCGTTTACCGCCTGTTTATTGTTCGCAAGATTGGCATAGCCGCTGGCGATGATCTCTTTAAGTTCCTCAAATCGCAAAGTTGCCATGTTTTCCTCCGCTACACCCTTACACTCGTAATATTTACCGTTACCTTCTTTACCTTAAGGCCGGTTTGTTTTTCTACATTATATTTGACGGTATCTATCAAATTGTCGGCCACCGCCGCAGCCTTAACGCCGAACTCCATAACTACATAAAGCTCGATATCAAGCCTGTCGCCGTCAACTACGCTTATTTTAACGCCTTTGCCCATGTCGTCGCCCTTTATCATCTTAGCGATATCATCAGGGCTGTACAACCTAGCCATGCCGACGACGCCGAAACATTCCATAGCCGACATACAGGCCACCTGCTTGATAAAGGCCAGCGACTGTCTTTTACTGTTTTCTTTATTTTCAGAGTCCATATTTATATCCTCCGCATAATTTATCTGTATATATTTTCCGCCGTTATTATACCATACCTCAGCCCGTTTACACGCATCGCGGTAAATTTATAACGCTTTGACGGCCGCGGCCATCCTCGCAGCGGCTTCCCGCAGCAGGCTGCGCGGACACGCGCAGTTGATACGCACAAAGCCATCGGCGTTACCGACGAAATTCTGTCCGGCCTCAACATATACACCGGCGGCGGCTATAGCGGCTTCCAGCTTTTCGTTGTCGCGGCAGTAAGCGGAAAGATTCACCCATGCCAGATAAGTAGCCGCGGGGATTTCAAAAACCGCCTCCGGCAGCTGCGCCGTGATGTAATCTTTCAGAAACTCAAAGTTTCCGTCGAGGTACACGCGCAGCTCGTCAAGCCAGGCGCCGCATTTCGCATAGGCGGCTTTAGCCGCGGCCAGAGAAAGCGGGTTCGGCATTACCGAATATTCCCGACGCCATTGCTCGCGCACCGTTTCATCGTAAATAAATATATTTGAAAACTGCAGCCCGGCCACATTGAAAGTTTTACTGGGCGCGGTACAGACGGCCAGACGCTTTTCATCGGGAAATACTTTGGCAAACGGCGTGACACACGCCGTACTGCGGGTCAGATCGGCGTGTATTTCGTCGGATATGACAAAAACGCCGTTATCAAAGCAGATACTGCCGATGCGGCGCAGCTCTTCCTCTGTCCATATTTTTCCGGTAGGGTTGTGCGGGTTGCACATTATAAAAAGCGTCGTTTCCGGCATGGCGCATATTTCGGCAAAGGCGTTCCAATCCACACTGTAGCTGCCGCCGCTGTAAATAAGCGGGCAGCATTTCGCGATGCGGCCGGGGGCTTTATCCACCGAAGATTTGAAAGGACCGTACGACGGCGTAAAAACGACAACGGTGTCTCCGGGCGCAGTCACGGTTTTTACGATGTTCTCCAGCGCTTTGACAACGCCCGGCGATAAGACCGGCCTTATGCCCGGCTTCCAGCCGTATCGGCTGAGAAACCAATTATCCAAAACGGTGAAATAATCTTCATCTATGACAGCGGTATAGCCCAATATACGTCTGTCAAGTCTCTCCCTTATCGCATCCAGCAGCTCCGGCGGGCAGGAAAAATCCATATCGGCTATCCACAGCGGTATAGTTCCCTCCGGGAACCTGCCGTCTTTTTTTATAGAATCGTATTTGACCGAATCGGTGCCTTCACGGGATATTATTTCATCAAAATCGTACATTTTCATACCGCCTAAACGCATTTTATGTTAAAAACTTCAATAATAATATCACAATACCAGCGTTCTATAAAGTGCGCGGCGCCGAAATTTGCTGCATAAGTCTTCGACGGACGGCAAACAGCGACAAAAAACTGCCGAAAGCAAAATATGCTTGCCGAAAAATGTAAGGAATTTAAAAAATATCACATACTTATGTGATACTTTTGTGAACCTGCGCCGTTGGCTCAGTAAGGCGGATGGTTCAAATCCGGCTGTCGGGCCAAACAAAAGATGGAAAACAGGGACATAGGCTCGGTGATCTTTTACACTAAAACAGGAGAACAGTTCTCGCACATGCACAGGCTGCCGACGGATGAGCTGTACCATTTTTATATGGGTGAGCCTGTGGA
>CAZIQU010000103.1:0-5912 GCA_964541445.1 uncultured Lachnospiraceae bacterium
AGCCCTGTACCGGTATGCCGCCGGTAAGCTTTATGATAAACAGCGCGCACGCCCATATCAGCGAGCAGAGAAAAAAGATAAACCCGAGATACGTCGCCAGACGGATAGGCATATACGAGAAAGTGACGATCGAATCTACGGTCAGCTTTACTTTTTTAGCCAGAGTCCAGCGCGATTTACCTTTTTCACGCGCCTGACGAACATAATATACTTTATCGGTTTTAAAGCCCGCCCACAATATCTGCAAGGTAACGGCAGAATTGGTCTCATCGAGCAGCTTCAGCACCTCTATCACCTTGCGGTCGATAAGATAACAGTCGAAGCCGCCCTCCGGCATGGTGTTGATAACATATTTGCGCACAAGCCGGTAATAGGCATTGGCGAAAAGCTTCTGAAAGAAAGATTCCTTACGGTCCTCCCTCACTGCCAAAACCACTTTATTGCCCTGCCGCCACGAAGCAAGCATATCGAGTATAAGCTCAGACGGCTCCTGCAGGTCGGCTGCCTTTACGGCGGCGCAATCGCCGCTGCATTCGCTCAGCCCGGCCAATATGGCGGCATGAGAGCCGAAATTGCGCGAAAGCTTAACGAGTTTGACTTTATCGTCAACGGCGGCGACCTTGCGCATTTCCGCCCATGAATTATCGCCGGAGCCGTCGTCTACCATGATCAGCTCGTAATCGCAGTCAATCACCGTCAAAACCTTATCGCGAAGGTCAGCGTAAAGATCGGCGATATTCAATTCATTATAATAGACCGGTATGATTATCGAAAGTTTCATTCCCGTTTCCCGCAATCAATAAAATCGTCGTAATTCCGTATATATTCGTGCTCATCGTAATGCTCGTCCGAAAGCACCAGCAGTACCGAATCGGCGGAAAAATCGTACATGTCCTTCCATATCATCTTCGGCAGATAAAGCCCCAGATGCGGCCTATCCATCAAAAACACGCGGCTGTTGCCTTCGGTGTCCACTGCTCTTATTTTACTGGTGCCGCTTACATTCACCAGCAGAAATGCACTTTTGCGGTTCGCATGCTGACCGCGCACCACATCTTTATCGGAGCCGTAGATGTAAAAAACCCTCTTTATATCAAAGGGAATATCGACTCCTCCCTCAATTATGACCAGATGGCCGCGCTCGTCGCCGTTCTGACGGAACTCGCAAAGCCTTATATCGTTCAGATCACTCATATCTCCACCTGTTCTCAAACGCGGAAGGCGTTGATCTTCTCCGTAAGGTAATCCATCTCATCCTCTGTCATACCGTTGAACTGCGGCAGCGAAAGCACCTCATCCGCAAGTTTTTCGGCAACAGGCAGATCGCCGCGCTTGTAGCCCAGATAGGCATACGCCTGTGAGAGATGCGGCGGAATGGGGTAATGTACAATCGTATCGATACCGTTCTCTTTCAGATAAGCGGCCAGTTTATCACGATAAGGCGTTTTGACAACGAACTGATGCCAAACGCTGGTAGCCCCCGGCCTCACCTTGGGGGTCTCGATAAGCGGATTTTTCATCTCACGCATATATTTTTCGCATATACGGCAATGCTCGCCGTTCAGCTCGTCAAGATGATTAAGTCTCACACGCAGAAAGCCCGCCTGTATTTCATCGAGTCGGGAATTAAGGCCTACCACATCAAAATAATACCTTTTGCTGCTGCCGTAATTACGGAAGGTGCGGCAGGCAGCGTCTAAAACATTGTTATCGGTCACAACGGCGCCGGCATCGCCCAGCGCACCCAAATTTTTTGAGGGATAAAAGCTGAAGCACGATATATCGCCGAAAGAACCGGTCATTTGCCCGTCAAATTCGGCTCCGTGCGACTGTGCGCAGTCCTCCACCAAATAAATACGGTGCTTTTCACATATCGCTTTTATTTTTCGCATATCGGAGGCCTGCCCGTAAAGATGTACGGCCAGCACCGCTTTCGTCTTCGGCGTGATCTTCTCTTCGATCTTATCGGCATTAAGGTTATGGTACTCGTCCGGCTCCACAAAAACAGGCGTCGCGCCGTTCATGGTTATGCCCATAACACAGGCAATATAAGCGTTGCTCTGAATAATCACCTCGTCGCCGGGGCCGCAGTCAAGCAGATGAAAGGCTATACGCAGTGCGTCAAGCCCGTTGGCCACACCGGCGCAGTGTTTAACGCCCAGATAGTCGGCAAATTCTTTTTCAAAGGCTGTGAGCTCATTGCCGAGAATGTACCGGCCGCTGCGCATAACCCGCAGAGCGGTATCTTCGTATTCGTTTTGATAACGGTCATACAGTCTTTGCAGTCCGTTAAACGTTATTTCCATATCATTCGTTTCCTTTAAACCTTATTTTATCAGCCGAAAACCGAATAAACAACTATACCGGCGATAATAAGCGCCAGTGCCGCTATCTTTTTAACGCCGATCTTTTCCTTGAATATCACCGCGCCGAATACGGTAACATATATGTATGCTGTCGCTTCCAGTATCGGGCCGAGAGAAAGCGGCAGTCCTTTATAGACCAGCACCCCCAATACGGTAGTGACAAAGAAAAGTCCGTAAGCGACAATGACCAGCGGGTTGAGATACTCTCTGATGCGCGACGGATATTTTTTTCCGGCGGATATCTTCAGCAGCACCTGCGATACCGCGGCAATAAAAACATTTACAAGCCCGAGGATAACATATTCAGTCATTCTGTCTGTCCTCCCTGCCGCCTTCATCGAAACGCACATACAGGATTATGCCCGTGATGATTATTACCGAGCCGATGATCTTACCGGCGGTGATCGCTTCACCGAAAAAAAACTTACCCCAAATAAGACCCCATACCACAGTGACCGCTTTTGATGAATACGCCAGTGACAGCGGCAGCTTCTTGATGATCTGCTGCCAACACACCGCGTAAACGAAGAGTATCACCAGCACCAGCCCGTAATACAAGAAGAATTTAAAACTGAAGGTCTCTTGCCCGGCCGCCATTTTAGAGCATACGGCCACGAAAGAAAACAACAGCATCAATAGCTGCAGAAGCAGCATGAGTTTTGTTTTGTCTCTTTTGTCGATTTGCATATTTTGTCCTTTCACCGATCATTACAGCGCGGATTGAGATATAAAGCATAGGCGGAATCGTGACACAAAAGCACCGCGCCGGCCTCCTCAAGTGCCGCCGCAACTTCTCCGCCCGGGTAAGTATAAATGTACTTTGTCAGCAGCGCTGCCGGCGATTCGCCATCCCCGAGTATGATCATATTGATACCGAACCCGTCGGGAACGGCATATATACGGGAAAAATCGGTCACCCGTGTTTCTCCGGCGTCGTCGGCATATATCCATGCCACGGTATTATCCCAGCCGATACCGCCGGAGGACAGGCTCATGCCATCAGCCATCTGCCGCTGCGCAGTTTCGATGCTCTCCGTAAAAGCCGTATCGGCGCGCGGCAAATCGTAGTAGCTGTCGGTAAACATCGCCGCCGACGACCAAGCGAATACCGCCGCCAAAGCTACCGCCACGGCGGCTTTCAGCCAACGGCTGTCCGCCAGAGCCAGTGCTGCCGGGATGCCCGCCAAAATATAAGTGAGCGCATGGCGGCTTCCCACCGGAAAGTCGGAAAAAAGCATTACCGCCGCCAGCAGTGAGAGAAACCACAGCAGCATGAAAACGGAGAAAATAATATTTTCTTTATCCTTTCTTTTCGCGTAATGCGCGGTAAAGCAAGCGAAGATGACCGTAAGCACCGTCCAGCACAGATACGGCACATTCGTCGCCTCGCTATGGGTAAACGAAGCGGCCAAAAGGCGGAAAAATTCGGCGATATCGTGCTTAATACTGCTCAGCACATACATTACGCCATGCCAAATGCCGCCGGAAGCGATCTCGGAGGCGATATCGTTGTGTACCACCGGGCTGAAATAAGGCGCCGTAAAATATTTACTGACGGCGAAATACGCGGCGGCAGCCAACACGAGCATTACCGCAGCAATAATGATGCCGGTAAGCTTTGACTTGCGGAAGATATAATAACCGGCCAAAAACACCAGCGGCATAAAAAACGGCCGCGCCGCGCTCAGCAATACCGCCAGTGCCATAAGCAGTGCTTTCAGCCACGGCAGCTCGGCGCCGTCTTTCAAACGCAGCGCCGCCGCGATGTATACGATGATAAGCGCGAAAAAAAATGTCTCGCTCATTGCGGAAAGCATATAGCGGGTAATAAGCTGCATAGCGGCGAAAAGCAGCCCCACCGCCGCCGCGCGCCCGGTATCGATGCGCGTTATCAGGGCAAATGCGGCAAATGCCAGACTCATAAACACAATGTTGCAGATCAGCGGCGAAAAATAGTTCCAGCCGAATATAAAGGCATACAATGCGTAATGCAGCACCAGCACCGGGCTCCACGCGGCAAAAGAACCGACGAGCGCGTGAGACTGATTGAAGCCGAAAAACCCCTGCGGCACACCGCAGGCGGCAACGCCGCCCACAATCTTGTAGTAGATGGCCTCGTCATTCCACTGAGTGGCCGGCAGGTAAATATCGGCAGGCGATATGCCGTTGAATGCGCACTGTATAAGCACGGAAACGAGAGGCGCGAGCGTAAGTATGACAACAGCCGGTATGTTTATTGACTTAAAAAAAGTTTGTTTTTTCTTCATGATCAAATAAAATAGACCCCCGCACCGGTTATGAAATACACCAGATACTGCACGCCGCAGTAAAGCTGCCAAATAAGCAGCGCTGCCGCCGCCGCGGCCGTCAGCAGCCGATAACGGCTTTTGCCGGCAAAGATATATTTAATTATATACCCGCACGATACCGCAGTAAAAAGATTGACGGCCAGCGAATACTGCCAGGTAAAATCACCCGAGCTTTCCGTAAGCATCGGGCTCTGAATATCGAGAAAAAACATTTCCGCCCAACCGAATACAAAGCCAAGCCATGCCAGCGTATACAGGGGCGAACGGAACAGCTGACGCCAACCGCCGCCGATAAAGCAGAGCACGCACAGCGGCGACACAGCCAGTGTGGCCTTGAGTACCCCGCCGAGGGAAAGCCGGCCGTAGCCGCCGAAGCGCACAACCGTGGATATAGCGTTGCCGTCACCGAAAATAGAAAGCGACTGCCACAGCAAAAGGGCGCCGACCGGTATTACCGCCGCCAACAGCCAAATACCGAAAGCCCGGCGTTTTTTAAAAGCTCTCAGCACAAATATCAGCGTATACAGACCCATGGCCGGCAGTATAAAAAATGAATAGCTGGGCTTGGCTGCGGCCGCGAGCAGACAAAATAGCGAAAATAAAACGATATTTTTTTTATATGAGTGACCGGCCCGGAAATCGGCAAGAGCATCGGTAAAAAAGCAGACCGAGTAAAGCCCCAAAGGCCGCGCCGCCAAATATGTGGGATTATGCCATATATTTGGCGAGCTGACATACTTATAAAAATACCCGCCGGTAAGGCAGCCGACCAGCGGGCCGATGAATATCAGGGCAAAGCTGACGATATCGACCGTTATTACCGTTTTTTTATTGTCATTGCCGGTTATTCTCAGCATCAGCGAGCGCATTGCCGCCACGGTACAGCCGTTGGCCGCGCCCATGACCAGCGCGCCCGCCAGCGTGAAATTGCCGCCGGCAAGCCGGCCGAAAATATTGACGAGTATATGGTATAAGGGATATTTGTAAACATGATAAAACCGCTGATAGTAGAGCTTATCGGCGGAGAATATTTCCGAAGCGATATTGTTGTGAATGGTGATGTCAAAGTTCTCACCCATTGCCGGCTGAAGTGACACCCGGTAAAGCAAAAAAGCCGAAAGCACCGCCGCGGCAAGTGCGAGTACCGCGAACAAGGCATCAAAACGGCGGTCCGCCGCGCCCTTTTTCATTCGGTCATGCCCCCATCATCGGTATTTATGCTTGTTTTTACCACAAA
>CAZIQU010000104.1:0-5894 GCA_964541445.1 uncultured Lachnospiraceae bacterium
CTGCGAAATGAGCCGGGGCCTTAAGGCCGCTTATCTCGAAAAAATTCGTCTGGAAACATTCCCGGACGCCGGGCACGGCATAAGCTATCTGACGGATAAGGAGCGCTATGAGGCTGTAGTGAAGCGTTTTCTTGCCGATGCCGGAGAAACAGTTTGAAGCGGTATAATAGAGGCCTTTTGTCTTTTGATACGCGTTCTTTCATCTTAAAGTGTTTTTGTCTTGCTTTTGTAATGCTTTGATAATAAAATGGCACCATGTATGATGATTGGATACTCGTTTTAGAGCTTGTCGGCACGGTGGCTTTTTCCGTTTCCGGAGCAATGACGGGAATAAAAAAACATATGGATATTTTCGGCGTTGCCATTCTCGGCCTTACTACGGCGGTGGGCGGAGGCGTCGTGCGTGACCTTATACTCGGCATTACACCGCCGGCAACATTCCGCAACCCCATATACGCCGTCGTGGCGATAGTTACGGCGTTAACGGTCTTTTGGCCGCCGGTTCGCAAGGTGTTCATGGGCGATCACCGCGCCTATGATATCTCCATACGTATTATGGATTCCGTAGGGTTGGGCGTTTTTACTGCGGTCGGCGTGCGAACGGCCTTTGCTCACGGCGGCAATTACAGCTTCTTTCTGCTGGTGTTCGTCGGCGTTATCACCGGTGTCGGCGGCGGCATTCTGCGCGATGTGCTGGCCGGGAATACCCCCTATATTTTCGTAAGGCATATTTACGCTTGCGCTTCTCTGGCGGGGGCGGCTCTCTGCTGCCTGCTGTGGCCATATCTGCCAGATGTCTGGGCGATGGTGGCCGGTATCTGCCTCGTTATCGCGCTGCGGCTTTTGTCGGCGCATTATAAGTGGAATCTGCCGCGCGCCTGAGCCGCTCGGCTTTGCTTCATTAGCTTTGCATTAATTCTGAGCCGTCGCCGGCGGATATAGTCTATAATATATTCGTTGGAGGGGAATGTATGAGCAAAACGGCAAAAACAGCACTATATACAGTTGTTTTGTTTGCTGCTGTTGTTTGTTTGGTTTTTGCGGCAAAAGAATTCAACGCCGGCTTCAGCAGCAGAATTTCAGGTGCTTACCTCGCGGAATCGCCCGATACGGCTACCGTTTTTACTTGTAACGCCGTAAATGTCGATTGGCTGAGCGGCAGCGTTATAGTTAAGCCTTGCGGCGGCAAAAGTATCTCATACAGCGTAGATGCCGGATCGGTGCGCGCGAGCTTTCGCGGCGGCACGCTGTACCTTTCTTCCGAAAGCGGCAGCGGCGATCTCGTGTTGTATTTGCCCGTTTCCCGCTTTTCATTTTCATGCGGTTCTCTTGCGGTTAAGACTGCGGCCGGCAAGGTGAAAATAGGCAGTATCGCGCTGCATCAATTGTCTATCGAGTCAAGCGGCGGCGATATATCCGTCGAGCAGGCGGAGATTTACGAAATAAGCATTAAGAGTCGCAGCGGCAGGGCGTCTTTTGACAAAATAACCTGCACCGTTCTGCAGGCGGATATGGATGGCGGTGATTTCATCGCTTACGGCAATATCGGCGAGTGCTATCTTGATATGCTCTACGGTAACGTCTCTTTTGAGGCACTGAGTGATATCATTCGGGCGGATATTTCGGTAATCAACGGCAATATCACCTGTTCGGTTCCCAATTATGATGTCACCCTTTTTGTGACTAATTTTTCGGGGGCTTTCAAATGCAACCGCGATCTGGCTTATGACGGCGTCTGTTATACAAGCGGCGGCGGCGATGTGCCTATAACGCTCTCCACCGATGCCGGTGATATAACCGTAAAACTCAGATAGCTCTCGCTTTTTTAAGATTTACCCGTTGTTTCGCATTTTTATACTGTTTTCTGTGTTATAATCAATATGGGTTATTGTAATATGAATATAAGAGAAAAAAAAGAAGAGCGTGAAGAACTGTTTTTTTCGTGTTACGCCCGAAAGTCAAAAGATACCCGCGGACGTGAGGTTTATGAGGAGCCTTGCACCGTGCGTACTTGTTATGAGCGTGATCGTGACCGTATCGTGCATTCAAAAAGTTTTCGGCGACTGAAGCATAAAACGCAGGTCTTTCTTTCCCCCGAATCAGATCATTACCGCACCAGACTTACGCACACGCTTGAGGTCTCGCAGATCGCGCGTACTATTGCCTGCGCGCTTGACCTTAACGAGGGGCTGATCGAAGCTGTGGCGCTCGGACATGACTTGGGGCATACGCCCTTCGGCCATACCGGTGAGGCTGTTCTTAACGATCTTTGCGGCGGTTTCGATCACAATATCCAGAGCCTGCGTGTTGTAGAAAAACTGGAAAACGGTACCGGTCTTAATCTCACATGGGAAGTGCGTGACGGCATACGCAATCATTCTTTCGGCTGGCGCGCGGCTACGCTGGAGGGACGGGTAGTCAACATTTCCGACAAGCTGGCATATATTAACCATGATATCGATGATGCTCTTCGCGGCGGCATACTGACGATGGCAGACTTTCCGCAGGATTTGCTAGATATTCTCGGTCATACCAATTCGCAACGCATCAACACCATGATTATTGATCTCGTTGAACACAGCGCCGGCAAGCCCGAACTTTGCCGCAGCCCGGAAATCGAGAAAGCCACATTGGCTCTGCGTCAGTTTCTCTTTGATAAAGTTTATCTCAATTCGCTGGCCAAGAAAGAAGAGGAAAAGGCGAAAAATGTTGTGCGTACGCTCTATGAATACTTTGCCGCTCATCCCTATGAAATGCCCGAGGAATACATAATACGCGGCGAAACTGACGGTATGGCGGTAAGTGTATGCGATTATATTGCCGGAATGACCGATAATTTTGCCGTGGATACTTACAAAAGACTTTTTATACCCGCTTCATGGAATATTTAGGAAGGACAACAGATGCCGTTATTTACCGATGAGTTCATACGCAAGGTGACTGATGCCACCGATATCGTCTCTTTGATATCGGCGCATACCGCTTTAACGAAAAAAGGGTCGCGCTATACCGGTCTCTGTCCTTTTCACAGTGAAAAAACACCTTCTTTTTCCGTAGACGCGGCTAAGCAGCTGTATTATTGCTTTGGCTGCCATGAAGGCGGAAATGCCGTTAAATTCGTGCAGACCGTTTATAAATATACCTTTCCGGAAGCGATTCTTTTTTTGGCGGAAAGAGCCGGTCTTCAGCCCGAATATGCGGAATCTGAGCGCGGAGCCGTGCCGCACGGAAATTATGAGCGCAATAAGATCATTTACGCCATCAACCGCGATGCCGCCAATGCCTATTATAAGAATTTCGTAAAGGATAAGGAGGCTGTAGAATATGTACACAGCCGCGGAATATCCAATCCGACGATCCGGGCCTTCGGGCTGGGGCTTTCTTTCGGCTCCGGTCGACGCATGTACGATTACCTGTTGAAAAAGGGCTATAAGAGCGAAGATATCATCGCGGCGGATATTGCCCGCAGCGGTGAATACGGGCTGAGCGATACTTTTCGCGGTCGTCTGATGTTTCCCATACAGGACATAGCCGGCAACATAGTGGGCTTCGGCGGCAGGGTTATGGGAGATGGTCAGCCCAAATACCTCAACACCCGTGAAAACAGTGTGTTTATAAAAAACAAGCTGCTCTTTAACCTCAGTCGGGCGCGTAAAAACATGGAAAACGGTATCCTTTTTCTGGTCGAGGGCTACATGGATGTAGTCGGCCTCTACGATAAAGGCATAAAAAACGCCTGTGCTTCATTGGGTACGGCGTTCGGCGAAAACCATGCCGCGCTGCTGAAGCGCTATGCCGCCGATATAATCATCGCGTATGACGGTGACGAAGCCGGCCAGAACGCATCCGAGCGGGCGGCGGAAATATTCGAGAAAGCGGGAATATCTCCGCGCATACTGGTGCTGCCGCCGGAGCATGACCCCGACAGCTTTGTAAAGACCTTCGGGCGGGACAGCTTTATGCAGGAGGCCGCCAAAAGCGCTTATGCCACCGACTACCGTTTGGACAGGCTTAAGCTTAAATACGGCGATCTTACCGATGTCAACGCAAAGGCACAGTATCTCAACGAAGCTTGCGCGATTGTCGCCGCGCTGCGCGACGATTTTAAAAAAGATCATTATGCGAATTCACTTTCGGTGCTTACCGATATTGATATCGATGTGATCAGGCGTAATATCGAAAAAGGCGAAAAAATAGCTATTGCCGCCGTTGCTGACAACCCTGACGGAGCTGATGATGGTGCGGCGAACGATCCTTTCTTTCTGCAGCAGGCGGCGGTGTTAAAATTTTTATTGGCCGGAAGAAAAAATTTCGATCTGTTTATTTCCGCAGGCGGCGGCGAATCGCTTTTCGGCGGAGAAGCGCTGGAGCTTTACCGTGCCATAAAGGATGCTTTTGACGATAAAAATACAGTTGACATATATCAGGAATTAGTTTATAATAATAAAATTGCACAATATTTGGCAGCAGTAAGTTCATGCGAAGCGGTTGCTTTAACCGCCGATGAGCTTTCTTCTTATATGAAAAAGCTGAGAATCCGAGTGTGCGAGACCGAGCTTGCAAATCTCAAAAAACAGATTGAAACCGAACAGGAAAAGGGGAGCGCAGAGGTCGGGCTTTTACTCAAGGAATACGGCTATCTCAAAAATATGCTGCTGAAGCTTAAAGCGGAGGTGTACTGATGACACAGCCTTCAACCATAGAAGAACTGATCACAAATAACGATGAACTTCACAAACGTATCGAATTATTAAAGAAAAAGTCCAAAGAAGAGGGCAAGGTCAGCTTTGAAGATTTTACTTCTTTCATGGACGGATTGGAGCTTAACGACGAAGAAAGCGAAGCCGTACTTGACTACCTGTCTAAAGAATCGGTAGTTTCTCTCGATCAGTATACGGAAGAACTGATGAAGCAGGATCTGGAATCCGAAGATCTGCCTCTCGGAGACGACTTTGATAAAAAAGAAGATTCCGCCGCCGTCGATGAATATGCTGCCCCGGTAAATGATTATGAGGGCATTAATATCAATGACCCTGTCCGAATGTATTTGAAAGAGATCGGCAAAGTAGATCTGCTATCGGCGCAGGAAGAGGTCGATCTGGCGAAGCGTATCGAGCAAGGCGACACGGAAGCTAAAAAAATCCTGACGAACGCCAATCTCCGATTGGTTGTTTCAATAGCCAAACGCTATGTTAATAAGGGCATGGCCTTTCTCGACCTTATTCAGGAGGGAAATCTGGGGCTGCTGAAAGCCGTAGAAAAATTTGACTATACCAAAGGTTATAAGTTCAGCACTTATGCAACATGGTGGATCAGACAAGCCATTACCCGCGCTATTGCCGATCAGGCACGTACGATCAGAATCCCGGTACATATGGTCGAGACGATCAATAAGATCATGCGCACCTCCCGTTCACTCGTTCAGGAATTGGGGCGCGACCCTACCACGGCGGAGATTGCTCAGAAGCTGGGCATGACCGATGAAAAGGTCACTGAAATTTTGAAGATCGCTCAGGATCCCGTATCTCTGGAAACGCCTATCGGTGAGGAGGAAGACAGCCATCTGGGTGATTTTATCCCTGATGAAGATGCTCTGGCGCCTGACGAGATGGCCAGCTATATGCTGCTGAGGGAACAGCTTTTCGAGGTGTTGAATACGCTTACCGAGCGCGAGGCCAAGGTGCTTATCCTTCGTTTCGGTTTGGAAGAGGGCAGGCCGCGTACTCTGGAAGAGGTCGGCGAAATATTTAAGGTGACGCGTGAACGCATCAGGCAGATAGAGGCTAAGGCACTGCGTAAGCTCAGACATCCGACGCGCAGCAAAAAGCTCAAAGACTTTTTGTAGAGAGCTCTGATATATGAATTTGAAATTTAAAAAAACAGCTGCAGATAAT
>CAZIQU010000105.1:0-5881 GCA_964541445.1 uncultured Lachnospiraceae bacterium
TTTTCATCGTTCATCACGGCCGCGTAAAGTGCCGGGTCGGTATTTTTGTCGTTATGCGCCGCTTCCAGCTTTTTTGTCACCTTACGGTTAAAGCGGGAAATGCGCAGCGACTCTTTATTGCTTATATATGTTGTATCTTTGTTTTTCTTTTTCTTTTCATGATTGAGCTGTGACATGCAAAAGCCCTCCTATCGCTTCATCTTCGGGTCAAAAGCGTCGCGCAGTCCGTCGCCGACAAAATTGAAGGCTATGACCGTAAGACATATAAGGATACCCACCGGCAGCCAGATATACACGTAATTGATCATGCTGGCGTAGTCGGAAACCGAGTTTATCATCGTTCCCCAGGTAGCCAACGGATGTTTTACGCCCAAGCCCAAAAACGAAAGCGTCGATTCCGTCAGTATAACGCTGCCCAGTCCGGCCGTGGCCGTAACAATCAGCTGCGGCATAACATTAGGCACCAGATGACGGAATATGCGCGTCTTCACCTTCAGCCCGGTAGCCTCGGTGGCCACCATAAAGTCCTGCTCACGCAGCGACAGTATCTGCCCGCGCACCAGTCTGGCCACGCTGGCCCAGCCCAAAAAGCCCAATATGGCCATAAGCCACATCAGCCGCACATAGGCATCCATACGCAGCGCGTCGAACATGGAGCCTAAAATAATCAGTATCGGCATGGTCGGTATGCAGTAGAAAACATCTACCAAACGCATTACGAGCGTATCTATCCAGCCGCCGAAATATCCGGCTATACCGCCCATTATCACGCCCAAAATCGTCTCGATGAGTACAACTACGAAACCCACTATAAGCGATATACGCCCGCCGTACATCATGCGCGCCAGCACATCCATGCCGTCGCCGTCTGTGCCGAACAGGTGTGCCTTTGACGGCGACCCGTATATATCAATAAGGTAAGTTACCTGCTCGCAGGTGAGTACATACTGACCTTTTTTCAGCGTTACATATATTTCCGTGTCCTTATAGGTGAGGCTGCCGTCTTCGTTATAAACGAAATTGCCGCTGTCGTCCAGCTCCGGCAGCAGGTAGGTGAACTCATCTGATGAAACATTATTTTCCACCATATTTTCCACGACACCGGCGACGGTTCTCTTAAAGTCGAAGGAGAGGGTGTCCTCGCCGTTGTAGCGGCGTACCACAAAGGTGGAGAACAGCGCAAAAGGCTCGCTGCTGCCGGCCTCGTATATTACCATGTTGCCGCTGCCGTCATCGGCAATGGTATAATCGGTGCCGCCGGCGGAAAATGCCATTGTGCCGCATGCCGCTTCCAGCGCGTCGATCTTAAAGGTCTCACTGACGGTCGCGGCAGTATCGTAGGTGTCGATAACATAAGTTGAAAAAATTATCAGCACCCGCTCCGGGTCGCCGGCTCTGCTGAGAGTATATATATTCTCCGCGGCTTTCTTCAGTACGTAATCGGTATTGCGCATGGCGTACTCTTCCAGCGAGCTTTCTATCATCTCTTCGATATAAGCCTTAGCCATATTGGCGTCGGTCAGGCTTACCGAATTACCGCCGCTGAGCCGATAGGCGGCGAAATCCGTGCGTTCGGTGGCGCTGGCGTAATCCACCACCAGTGAATCGTATTTATAAAAGATCTGCGTCTGCGAGTAACCGTAGAAAAGCGGCCCAGCGAAGGCAAACAGAAACATAAACAGCAATATGCAGGTGCCGACTATGGCCAGCTTGTTGCGGATAAAGCGTTTGAATACCAGCTGACCGGGGCTGAGCACTTTTATGCGTTCGGTATCGTCAAGAGCGATATGCCCCTCGCTGTTGTGCTCGGCGCTGCGCGCCGCTTCTTCGGCCTCACGTTCCTTTAATACTTTATTTATATCATTCATGGCGCCCCCCTAATTTACCCTTACGCGCGGATCGACCACTGCGTAGAGTACGTCCGCCAGAAGAGTGCCGAGTATCGTCAGAATTGCGATAAAGGTCATATAAAACATCGAGAACGGTATGTCGCCCGTAGTCATCGAATAATACGATATATAACCGATGCCCCTGATCGAGAACAGCGTCTCGGTGATCAGCGCGCCGGAAAACAGTCCGGGCAGAGAATTGCCCAAAATCGTCACTATGGGAATAAGCGTGTTGCGGAAGGCGTGATAGCCTATGACCTTTTTCTCCGGCAGGCCCTTTGCCCGCGCCGTGCGGATATAATCCGCGTTTAAAACCTCGAGGGTATTAGTCCTCGTATATCGCATAAGACTTCCTATGCCGATGACGACAAGCGTCAGAGTCGGCAGTATGAAGTGAGAAGCCGTATCCAAAAACTGCCCGAAGGGACTCAGTGAGTCGTGTATGCGGGCGTTTTCCATGCCGTAGGGATCGAGCCACGATAGCTTTACGGCAAATATCATCTTAAATATGGTCGCCACAAAGAATGTCGGCAGAGAAATGCCGATAAGTGAGATGACGGTAACTGTATAGTCCGTAATACTGTATTGTTTTTTCGCTGCGATGACACCCAGCGGTATGGCGATAGCCGTCTCCAGAATAAAAGCGGCCAGGCCCAGAAAGAAGCTGTACCAGATAACTTCCTTAAATTTCTCCGTCACAGGCACCGTCCAGCGCCAGCTGTCGCCGAAATTGCCCCTGACGGCATTGCCGACCCAGGTAAAGAAGCCCGATATCGGGTTGTCGCCCAGACCGTATTGACTGTTCAGTATTTCCAGCCATTCGGAATACGGACGGCTGTTTGGCTTGGTAGCCAGCTCGCGAGCTGTCATTTCGATATAACTCGCCGGTAGATTGTACATTATCAAATAAATGATGAACATAGCGAAAAGCAGTATCACTACCCCGATAAGCAGTCGCTTGGTGATAAATTTTAACATTTGCCTCGTCTCCGTACCGAATTCTTAAAACAATTTGCAAGAGTCTGCGTTAAGCAGGCTCTTGCATTTTTTGCTTTTCTTGCGATAAATATGTATCCTTCGAAAAGATGGAAACTTAGTTCATCTCAATCAGATTAACGCCGTTGATCCATCCCCAGAACGGAGTCATATCAGCCGGAATCGTATCGATATTGATTCTCGCGGTAGAGAAGATAAAGCAGTTCTGTCTCTGATAGACAGGTACTTCAACACCCCAATCAAGGATGATGTTGAGGCATTCCTTGTAAATGCTCTTACGGTAGGTGTTGTTGTCGCTGGCTCTGGCTTCAACGATCAGCTTATCAAGTTCGGAGTCGGTGACGCTGTAATGGTTGCTCTTGTTTCCGCCGGCATTGCTGCTGTGATATACCTGATACATATCAGGATCGAGCGAGTTGCTCCAGGCTGCCGCCCACATATCAACAGTATCCGCGTCAAGTCCGTCCCACAGCTCGTTGGAGTCAGAGGGGTCATTGATGTCGAGCGTGATGCCGATAGTGGCCAGCGCTTCCTTAGTGTTGGTGAAGATGCCGTATGACGGGTGGTCGCCTGTGCCGCCGCCCGGTATAACAGCCGTATACTGCAGCGAAGCGCCTGCCGGAGCGGCCGTAAAGGTCTGCGTAGCATCATCCCAGGTATAACCGGCAGCCTTTAAGAAGCCGATAGCCGCCTGCAGAGCCGCGGCGTATTTCTGGTCTTCGGTCATGTCGGCAGTATAGATCGGGTTGCCGTCCACATCGGTGGAGTAAGCGATCTCATAGCCTTCGTCGCTCGATTTAGGAGCGGCCCATGAGGTGTTGGTGATCGGGTACTGAATAACAGTAGCTCTCTCACCGTAGTAAGAATTGACAACGGTGTCACGGTATACCGCGATTACAGTTGCCAAAGCTTTTCTGAGGTCCTTAGACTGTTCACTTGCGGAGTCGTCGCCGACTTTTATTCTCGTGGCATCCATACCGATATAGCCGTAGCCGTTGTTGTCAACGGAGGTATAGGTGATGGTGTTGCCGGTGAGCTCGCCGTTGGAGTTGCCCTCTTTGATAGCGTCGATGATCGCGGTAGAAAGCGAAGGATCGGAGATATCAACGGTACCGGAGATAACGCCGGCTACCTTATCGGCATTGACGGTGATTTCCTGGAATTTGACGTATTTGGTCTTCGGTGCGCCTTCCCAGTAATTCTCGTTGGCTTCATAAGAAATGACGCCGTTTTCATAGCTTACGAACTTGTAGGGTCCGGCGCCCATAGGAGCGGTGGTCAGGGCTTTGATGCCGGAAAGATCGCCCTTGGTGAAGCCGAACATGTTATTGTCATAATCATAAGCATCGGTGCTGCCGTAATAATGAAGCGGCGACACCTGAAGCGTAAGCTGCAGAACAGCGGTAGCGTCGAATTCGGTCATGGTGATCTTCATAGAATAATCACCGGTCTTTTCGATACCGGCAATATTGGCCGCGCTCTGGCCGGTCTGTACGCCGGCGGCATAAGCAGTAGCGTTATCGCCGAGTTCGGCATTGATGTAATCGGTGATAGAAGTTCCGGCGGTCTCATAGTTGATGCCGGAATCGGAGATGTCATAGCCGTAGGTAGCTACGATAGCTGCGAAGAAATCGGCAGCGGTAGCATCGGCAGCCAGGTCTGTATAACCCCAGGCAGCAGCGGCACCGGCCACATCGCCTTCGGCTGCATAGCCGGCGGCTACACAGTAGTCAACAATCTCCTGCGCGAATTTTTCACCGGCTGCATAAAAAGCCGTCCAATAAGCGGCCGACTGTTCGGCGGTAAAGTATTCGCTGGTTCCGTCCGGGCCGGCTTCCAGTATAATCTGTGAAAGCGGCGTCATGCCGGAACGGTAAGCAGCCATACCTTCGATAGGCAGAGAATAGAAGGTAGTAGATCCGTCATAAGTAGGATCGGCGTATACATACATAGAGAAGATGACGTCGTCGATAGTGACAGGCTCGCCGTCGCTGAATTTAATATCGTCTCTCATGGTGATGTCATAGACAACGCTGGTGATGTTGCCGGCGGCGTCCTTATTCTGCGTTACGGCGCAGTCCGCTATACCGGTGTAGGTATAGTCAACGCCGTTGTAGGCACGGGTCTCGCCCTCAATACCGTTAAGAACGATATTGCCTTCGCGGTCATAGCCCAGCAGGGTGACCTGCGTCATTCCCGCCGCGTCCACGTCGTAGGCCGTAGTCGCGAAGAACGGGCTGAACTTTGCGGAGAACGGATCGTATCCCACAACGAGGGTGTCGTTACTGCCGCTCTTCTTACCGCATCCCGCGAAAGCGGATACGAGAAGCAGCGCCACAATAGCGACTGTCAACAGTTTTTTTCCTGTTTTCATTATTTTCCTCCATAATAATTATATATACCATACGCTCACGGCGCATAATATCGTAATAAAGTGAACTCACGAACCGGACGGCTGCGGTCTAGGCCTGTCCGCCCTTTTTATTCTCATATGTATTAAGACCGGCCATGACCAGTGATCTGATCATTTCCGATTGGGTGCGATCATAAAAAAATTCTTTCTTTGCGCGGTTCAAGACGGGTTCCATTTCCTGAGTGACCACGAATGTCAATCTTTTTAATTTCGATGCCATGCGCTGCGTGTCTCCTTTCCAAACGGATTTCGGGTCTGATCTTCTGAACTAATGTTTTATTATAGTTCATAAGTTATGAATCAGTCAAGTTTTATTTTCAGATTTAATGCGCGGTGCAGCGCAGCAACGCTTGACAGCAGATATGAACTTGTGCATAATAAGAACTAAACGGGGGTAAAAAATGCCTACAGAAAAACCGCGCTACACAGTTATAGTTGATGAAGATCTGCTCCGCAGAATCGACGATTTCCGTTTTGAAAACCGCTTTGCCAGCCGCTCATCAGCCACGCTTGAGCTGATACGCATAGGTATGGAGGTGTTGGAAAGCAATAAGGCGGAAAATAAACAAGGCTGAAGCCCGCA
>CAZIQU010000106.1:0-5867 GCA_964541445.1 uncultured Lachnospiraceae bacterium
GGCGGCGTAAGATTGGGGTACTTATCCTCCAGCTGCTGCGACGAAACGAAAGTAACCTCGCTGTTGAAGGCCGGTGTAAGCCGATCATAACGGCGGCATACGGCGGTTTGTGTGTCTTCTATCACCGCAGCTATGGTTTTGACGGTATCTTCCAAAAAAACGATTGTGCGCTGCTCACGGCCGATTACTTTTTCCCAGTCCCACTGGTCGACATATACCGAATGCAGATTATCGGTAAGCTCATCGCGGCGAATGGCGTTCATATCGGTGTAAAGGCCGTTGCCCATATGAAATCCGTAGCGGTAAAGCGCGAGGCGCTTCCATTTTGCCAGCGAGTGTACGATCTCCGCCTCCGCACCCGCAGCCGGTATGTCAAAGCAGACCGGGCGTTCGCAGCCGTTGAGATCGTCGTTTATGCCGCTGCCCTTTTCCACAAAAAGAGGCGCAGAGACCCGTTTGAGGTGCATTTTATCGGCGAATTCATCCTGAAAAAGGCGCTTTATCTCCGATATCGCCTTCTGTGTATCGTAAAGGTTGAGTTTAGACGCGTATTGCGCCGGTATATGTGTGCTCATGAGAGGTTTCCGGTCGTCCTTGGGTACGGTATGGTATCGCGAATATTGCCGATGCCGGTGATATACATGAGCATTCGCTCAAAGCCGAGCCCGTAGCCGCTGTGCGGCGCCGAGCCCCACTTGCGCAGCTGCATATAATATTTATAGTCGTCAAGCTTCATGCCGCGCTCATTGATCACCGCCAGCAGCTTGTCGTAGTCGTCCTCTCGCTGACTGGCGCCGATGATCTCGCCCACGCCCGGCACCAAAAGGTCGGTAGCCGCCACGGTCTTGCCGTCGGGATTGGCCTTCATGTAAAAGCTTTTTATTTCCTTGGGGTAGTCGGTGACAAAAACAGGGCGCTTGTACACCTTGTCGGTCAAATACCTTTCGTGTTCCGTTTGCAGGTCGCAGCCCCAAAATACCGGGTAGACGAATTTTTCATCGCATTTTTCCAGTATATCCACTGCTTCGGTGTAGGTGATACGGGCAAATTCGCTCTCCACGATGTTTTTCAGCTTGTTCCTGAGGCCTTTTTCGTAAAAGCCTTCAAAGAAAGACAGCTCAGCGTCGCAGTTTTTAAGTACATAATCGGTGATGGATTTGATCATGCGTGCGGCCAGCGCGATTATATCGTCGAGCTCGGCAAAGGCCACTTCCGGCTCTATCTGCCAAAATTCGGCGGCGTGCCGTGCTGTGTTGGAATCCTCAGCTCTGAAGGTAGGGCCGAAGGTATATATTTTGCCCAGCGCCATTGCCAGCGCTTCGCCCTCCAGCTGACCGCTCACGGTCAGACCGGCTTTTTGCTTGAAAAAATCATTGGCGTAATATTCCTCTTCGCTGCGGCAACCGTGGTCATATTCCTGAGTAGTCACGCGAAAGACCTCGCCGGCGCCCTCGCAGTCGCTGCCGGTAATGATCGGTGTATGCACATATACGAAATTTTCGGAGGCAAAGAAAAGATGTATGGCTTTTGCCAACTCGCTGCGCAAGCGGAACATGGCGTTGAAGGTATTGGTGCGGGCGCGCAGATGCGGTATGGTACGCAAAAATTCCAATGAATGTTTTTTCTTCTGCAGGGGGTAGTCCTGCGGTGAAACCCCCAGCACGGTAATATCTTTCGCCTGTATCTCAAAAGGCTGTTTCTCATTGAGGCTTTCCGCCACCTTGCCGCAGACGCAAAGCGCGGTGCCCACAGTTTGGCGCGCGATGCTTTCGGCGCCGGCAAAAGATTCTTTGTCGATGACGATCTGCACGTTGCCGAAGGCGGTGCCGTCGTTCAGCTCTATAAAGCTTACATTTTTAGAGTCGCGCAGCGAACGTATCCAGCCGCATACCGTGATCTCATTATCAGTGTAAGCCGTATGGTCTTTAAGTAATTCGCAAATATCCGTGTGCTTCATTTTGTGCTCCGTTTTTTTAAATACGATTCTTAACATTATAGCATACCGCCAATATAAAGCAAATAATAAATTTGCCGCCGCGGCCGCTTTCGACAGACGAATATGGCATTAAGGTTCTATTAAATCGTTTGCGCCGGGGACGACTGCGGTATAAACTGTATACATATTATAAATATAGGAGGAATCATACATATGAAACTTACACCCCCAACCAAATTCATTTTCATTCTTACCCTTATTATCGCGGTAGCAGCACTGCTGACGGCATTCGGCGTGATAACCTTCTTGCCGATAAGCGGCTTCTGGCTCATGGCCATAGCCTATGCGCTGCTGTTTTTGGCCTGTGTATTCAAGGGACTTTAACAGCGAAAGATAATTTTTACGCCATTAAAAGCATCACGGTTTATCCGTGTTTTGCTGAGAACAGTAATAACCCGCCGGAGGAAGCGATTCCTTCGGCGGGTTTCTGCTTTATCTGATGCGGCCATTTACCGCGGCAAACGGCAATCGGGAAGGTTAATGCTTAAAAACACTTTTGCAGTCGCGTTTCAATTCTTTGGATTTTATCGTAATGACCAGCTCCTCAAGCGATGAGAAAAATGCTGCTGTACACAATAAAATACCGGTAAAGGTCAATCCGCATGAACTATATAAAACAGGCGCGAAAAATAACAATGCGCCTGTCAGCTTATTTGCGTAAGTGTGCAGCGAAGCAAAGGTGCGGTATTTACAGAAGCCCACGCCGTAACTGAAAAAACGCAAGAGCGCAATACCCGAAACACAAAACCACAGCCAAACCGGTATTTTAATATTAACAATCACAAAGATTGCAGCACAGGCAGCAAACACGAAATCCGCTATGCTGTCTATTTTTGCGCCGAAGGGACTTTCCTGATGCAGCATTCTTGCAATAAATCCGTCCAGTACATCACTGAGCCCACAGCTTAAATAAATTACCCAAAAAGCCGTGGAAAACGGAGGCACAAAAAGCATTGCCGCCGCAAGAAAGATTCGTAAAAATGTAATTATGTTTGCCATATGTTTTATTTTATACCCTGCCGATTTCAAAAGAGAGAAGCCGTTTTCTCGGCTTCTCTCTTTTATAATATCCTTAAAAACGCGCAGCTTTTCCGTGATATTTTTATGCGGTGTTTCGGGCTATTGCCAGTTGCCGCTGTACCGAGAGATATTGGCTTCATGCTCCGAAAGCGTGCGGGCAAAGGCGGTACCGCCGGTGCCGTCGCCCTTGGCGCAGAAGAAGTAGTAGTCGTTGTTGTCCGGGTAAAGCGCCGCCAGCAGCGCCGCATCGCGGACGTTGGATATCGGCCCGGCCGGAAGCCCGGCATATTTGTAGGTGTTGTAGGGGCTGTCTATCTGCTTCTGGCTGTTGGTAAATGTATACTGATAGTCGCGGTAGATGTATTGCAGTGTCGCGCACGATTCAAGCGCCCAGCCGTCATTAAGGCGGTTATAAAAGACCCCGGCGATAGCCGGCAGGTCGGAATCGAGTATGCCCTCTCTTTCCACGATGGAGGCCATAGTCACCACCTCGTCTACCGTCATGCTGAGTTCATCGCAGCGCGCGTAGTATTCGTCCTTCCAGACGCGGTCGAAGCGGTCGAGCATTTTCACGATAACGTCTCGCGGGGAAGCATCGCTGTAAACCTCAAAGGTGTCGCCGGAAAGATACCCCTCGAGCTTATACTGCCTGTCCGCCGGTACATCCTTTAAAAAGCCGTACGCGGCGCTGTAATAGTCAAAATTATTTTCGATCTCGCTCAAAAATTCGTCGGCGGTAAACAGCCCGGTGGTCTCCAGATAATCGGCAATGCGGTAAACATCGAGCCCCTCGCGCACGGTTATGGTAACGGTCTCCGCTTTTACACCCTCGATCAGCTTGGCGGTTATGGCCTTTACATCCATAGAGGTGTTGAGTGTGTAGGTACCGCTTTTAAGCTGACTGCCGCTGCCGTTGAGCTTTATGTATATTTTATAGATCAGCGGGCTGCGCACCAGACCGTTTTCGGCAAGTATATCCGCTATGCCGCCGGTGGACGAGCCGTAGGGTATCTCCACGGTCACATCGGTACCGGTCTTTTCCATCGGTGAGATCATATACATGCAGGTACCGAAACCGGCCGCAGCCAGAATTATCAGCACCAGCAGAACGGATAGAAGCTTATTTTGTTTCTTTTTTCTTCTTTTAACTTTTTTTGCCATTTTTATCCTGTTAATGTAAAAAGTAGTATTCTTGCGAATGAGTAAATTATAACACCCTATGGCGGCATACCCATAATTTCAGACACATTATCGGCAAAATGTTCATATCATATTAATAAGTCAGCTGAAAAATTAAAATTAAGCTAAAAATATAAATTACTTTTATATATAAGCCATTATATCTTGATTTTTAATATTTTATAAGCTATAATCGGAGAGCTGATTAAATTTTGTACTGAGAGAGATATTGAAATGTTTTCAAAAAAAGTTCTTTCCATCAACGAATCGCCGATACGCAAATTTGCCGGGCTCTGCCGTCAGGCCGAGGAAAACGGCAAGCGTGTCATTCCGCTGAATATCGGCCAGCCCGATATAAAAACGCCCACCGGGTTTTTCGATGCCATTCGGGCCGTCGATCCTTCTACGGTAGTCGCGTATACCGCTTCAACGGGCATCGATCCGCTGCTTGACGGGTTTGAAAAATATTACCGCACTCACGGTATGGATTTCCTCCGTGACGATATTCTTATCACCAACGGCGGCAGCGAGGCGCTGAGCTTTACTTTTTCGTGCCTTTGTGACCCCGATGATGAGGTTCTTATCTGCGAACCTTATTATTCCAACTATACCACTCTGGCAAAATACGCGGGAGCCGTGCTTGTGCCGGTCACTGCCGAGCCTGAGGATAATTATCGTATGCCCCCATATGAGAAGATAGCGGCGAAGATAACGCCGAAAACAAAGGCTATACTGGTAACCAACCCCAATAATCCCACCGGGCTTGTCTGCACGCGCGACGAGATCGAAAGAATAGTGAAAATAGCCTGTGAATACAATCTTTTCATTATTTCCGACGAGGTCTACCGTGAATATATCTATGACGGCAACGAATATGTGAGCTTTACCGAATATCCGCAGACAAAGGAGCGTCTGATAATAATCGACAGCGTCTCCAAAAGATTTTCGAGCTGCGGTGTGCGTATCGGCTGCATCGCCTGCAAAAACAAAGAATTTATCGCCCAATGCCTAAAGCTGTGCCAATCGCGGCTGTGCGCGCCGCTGATCGAGCAGATCGGCGCCGCTGCTCTGTTTGATACGGACGAAGATTACATAAAAGAAAGCGTGGAGGCTTACCGCCGCCGCCGTGATGTTTGCTTTGAGGCGCTCAAAAATACCGGCTGGGCCAATATTAAGCGTCCGGAGGGCGCTTTCTATTTCATCATTGCGCTGCCGGTCGAGGACGCCGACAAATTTACCGCCTGGCTGCTTGCCGATTTTGCTGTCGATAACGAAACTATCATGCTCTGCCCCGCGCATGACTGCTACGCTACGCCCGGCAAGGGCCGCAACGAGGTGCGTATCAGCTACTGTATAAACGAGATCGATCTGGCCAAGGGTATGAATATTCTCATAAAGGGAGTAGACGCTTACCGAAAAGCGCAGTCGGAAAAGGCGGCAAGCTCATTTTAGATGGCTTTTACGGAAAATTTTAAATAAATATTTTTAATCTTTTTCCGTTATGCTATAATATTAAAATGTATCCTTGGGGAAGGTAAGATTCCCCCAAATAGTCCATAAGGAGGTAAAAGAATGAATAAGTATGAGGCTTTGTACATTGTACATCCCGATGCGACCGAAGAAGATGTTGACGCTTCGATTGAGCGTATCAGTGGGATAATACAAAAAGCGG
>CAZIQU010000107.1:0-5764 GCA_964541445.1 uncultured Lachnospiraceae bacterium
CTGTCCGTCCTTGCCGATAGCCAGCGAAAGCTGTGAGTCATCCACCACCACCAGTGCGCTCCGGTTTTCTTCATCAATGTTGACAGCCAGCGCTTCAGCCGGATTAATGGCGTTTTTAATGTATATCACCGGATCGTCATTATAAGGGATCACATCAATACGCTCGCCGTTGAGTTCATTGAGAATATTCTGTATACGCGTTCCTCGCTGACCGACACAGGCGCCCACGGCGTCCACATCGGGCGTATTGGCGGCCACGGCGACCTTTGAACGGCTGCCGGCCTCACGGGCGATGGATTTTATCTCGACCACGCCCTGATATATTTCCGGTATCTCCATTTCAAAAAGACGCTTTATCAGCATGGGGTTGGTACGCGAAACATATATCTGCGAGCCCTTGTTTGTTTTAGTCACATCGGTCACATAGACCTTGATGCGCATACCGGAATAATACTGTTCCCCCGGAAGCTGATTTTGCAGGTTCATCGTGCCCTCAGCCTTACCGAGATTTATATACACATTGTTGCGGTCGGTGCGCTGCACTATACCCGAAACAAGCTCGTCTTTTTTTTCTGAAAATGTATCGTAAATTATATTGCGCTCCGCCTCCTTGAGACGCTGCAATATCATTTGCTTGGCGTTCTGCGCCGCTACCCGGCCGAAATCCATCGGGTCAACCTTAAATTCGACTGTATCTCCCGGTTCATAGGCCAGGCTGTACTTTTTGGCGTCAGTCAGGCTGATCTCGTCAAGCTCGTTTTCCACGGTCTCGACCACAATCTTTTGGGCGTAAACATCGGTTTCGCCGCTCTCACGGTCGATCTCCACTCTGACATTCTGCGCGCCTTTATAGTCCTTTTTATACGCCGACACCAGCGCGGCTTCCACCGCCTGGATTATTTCCTCTTTATCTATTCCCTTTGTCTTCTGTATCTCGTCGAGAGCCTCCAAAAATATTTTCAGTGATTCCGCCGGCTCCGGTGTCTTTTTCATCTTTTCCTCCGTATATTAATCAAAATCGAAATGTAGATTTATCTTGCCTATTTTCTCCGCGGGAATACGCATTTCTTCACCGTTTCGGATAAACAGGTACTCGCCGCCGCGTTTTTCCCCCAGTACGCAGACGAATTTTTTTTCGCCGTTTACAGGCTCATAGAGAGACACATCGACCTTGCTGCCGATGTAGTGCGCCATTTCACGTTCGCTTTTCAGCACACGTTCAACGCCGGGAGAAGAAACCTCCATCACAAAACCGTTCCCGTCGTCAGTCCGGGCGTCTATCGCCGCCGAGATCGCCTCGGAGACCGCTGCACAGTCGTCAAGCGAAATGTGACCTTCCCGCTTTTCCACATAAAAACGCAGCACCATCCGCGGGCCCTCTTTTACATATTCGGCATCGACCAGCTCGCAGCCTAAATTTTCAATAATCGGCTCGGCGACGACCGTCATTTTGTCAACAAATCTCATTATGATCCGATAAAACCCCTATAAAATTTTTAATGAGTGGGAAGCCCCACTCATTATGTCAGTTTATTTTATCATTTAAGCGCGCCGTTGTAAAGCATAAAAACTTAAAAAACCGGCGTTTTCTCTCGATTTCCGGCCGGCATGTGTTAAAATTACTTTAATATGGAAGAAACACAGATTAAAAAACTTACGGCGGCGGCCGCCGCCGCCGGATTTACGGTAACGGACCGCAAAGACATATCTTACGGCATACAGCTGAACTGCGAGAAGAACGGCGTCCGCGCCGTTATCCGGCTGTACCGCGACAAAAAAGGCCGCTTTACTCTCGATACCTCACAGCTGAAAAACGAAGATGACAAGCTGGCCGTGGCTGCCGCTTTCGGCGGCGGAGGAAATACGGCGGATATTTTTCTTGCACCGCCCCTTATCGGCAGCGATGAAGCGGGAAAAGGCGATTATATCGGCGCGCTTACCGTATGCGCCGTATATGCCGATGAAAAAATGTATGCCGAGCTCATTGCCGCCGGCGTAAAAGATTCCAAGCGCCTCAGCGACGCCGCCATTGACGCTTTGGCCGTCAAAATCAAAACGATATGCCCTTATACAAGCGTTGTCAGGCTGGAAAACGAACGCTTCAATGAGATATATGCCAAAGTGAAAAACATGAATGTGATACTGGCGATGGCGCATGCCGCCGCCATAAAAAATGTGCATGCCAAATCGGGCTGCAAAAACATACTCATCGACAAGTTCGGCAATGAGGAACGCACAAAAAGCATCATCGGCGGCGAAGATCTGCATATCGTGCAGCATACCGGCGGCGAGGCCAATGCCGCCGTCGCCGCCGCCAGCATTTTGGCGCGCCGCGCCTACATGAAAAATCTGGCAGAGCTGAGCGCTAAATACGGCGTAAAGCTGATACCGGGGGCCGGAGAAGCCGCCGACGGCGCCGTACGCGAGTTTATCGCCGTTCACGGCACAGATGAACTGAATAAGATTGTAAAAATAAGCTACAAAAATACGGATAAAATACTGGCAGATATTTAAACGGACGGACAACGCTATGGATACAACGGAACAAAAGATAAAACAGCTTACAGACAGCATAAACGAAAATAACCGGCTCTATTACGAGCAGGACTCTCCCGCGGTAAGCGACGCCGAATTTGACGCCATGATGCGGGAGCTGATCTCGCTGGAGGAGGAATATCCGCAGTACAAAAGGGCGGATTCGCCGACTCAGCATGTAGGCGGCAAGCCGCTGGCAGCTTTTGAAAAGGTTTACCACCAGACACAGCAGCTGAGTCTGGCCAACGCATTTTCCGCGGGCGAGCTGCGTGACTTTGATGCCAGAGTAACACGCATTGCCGGTGCCTGCGACTATGTATGCGAGAACAAATTTGACGGGCTGACGGTCGTGCTTAAATATGAAAACGGCCGGCTTGTACAGGGCGCGACCCGCGGTGACGGTACCGTCGGCGAAAATATCACCGAAAACATCAAAACCGTAAAGACCGTACCGCATATTCTGTCAGAGCCCTTAACGCTTACGGTACGCGGCGAGGTCATAATGTACAAGGATGCCTTCACCGAGCTTAACCGGCAGCGAGCCGCAGCCGGGCTGCCGCTTTTCGCAAATCCGCGCAACGCCGCCGCCGGATCGCTGCGGCAGCTTGACAGCAGCGTGACCGCGGGCAGAAATCTCGATATTTTCGTTTTTAATCTGGAAGAAACGTCGGGCGAGCGGCCGTCTACCCATCACGAGGCCCTCGATATGCTTAAAGGCCTGGGCTTCAAGACCAGCGAGTACACTGTCTGCCGTGACATTGACAGCGTGATAGCCTTTATTGAGGAAAAGGAACATACCCGACCGCAGCTGCCCTTTGAGATAGACGGCGCGGTCGTAAAGGCCGACAGTCTGGAAAAGCGCCTTCAGCTGGGCAATACCAGCAAATCACCGCGCTGGGCCATAGCCTATAAATTTTCCGCCGAAGAGGTGGAGACCGAGCTTTATGATATATCCGTACAGGTAGGCCGCACCGGCGTATTAACGCCTGTGGCCGAGCTGAAAAGCGTACTGGTCGCCGGCAGCACAGTCAGCCGGGCGACGCTGCACAACGAGGACAATATCGCCGCCAAGGATATACGCATAGGCGACAGCGTGATAATACGCAAGGCGGGCGATGTTATACCCGAGGTCGTCCGCAGTCTGCCGGATAAGCGCAGCGGCAGCGAAAAAATATTTACCATGCCCGAGCGATGCCCGGTATGCGGCGGGCCGGTCGTGCGGCTGCCGGGCGAAGCCGCACGCAAATGCACGAATTTTTACTGTGAAGCCCAAAATATGCGGCGTCTGCAGCATTTTGTCAGCCGCGACGCCATGGATATCGAGGGGCTGGGCGACTCGCTGGTGGAAAAGCTGGCTGCTGCCGGCCTGCTTACGGATATTACCGATATTTACCGGCTGAAAGATCACGCCGATGAGTTGAAGACAATGGAAAACCTCGGCGAAAAGAGTGTGGATAATATGCTCGGCGCCATAGAAGCTTCAAAAGACAACGATCTTTACGAGCTGCTTTTTGCGCTGGGCATACCGCTGGTGGGCAAGAGCAACGCCAAAATACTCGCGCGTCACTTTCACAGCATCGAATCCCTTATGCGAGCCGACCCCGATATGCTCACGGCCATAAACGAAATCGGGCCGAAGATGGCGGAAGCTATTGTTACATTCTTTCAGTCGGAAGACAATATCAGGCTGATCGGACAGCTGAAAACAATGGGCATAAACACAGAAGCCAAACAATCTCCGGCAAACGAAACAAAGGCCGTATTCGCCGGCATGACATTTGTTCTCACCGGCACGCTGGCCGGTTACACCCGCGGCGAGGCCGCCGCGCTGATCGAACAGCGGGGCGGCAAGACAGCCTCGGCGGTGAGCGCCAAAACCTCCTGCGTGCTTTACGGAAGCGAAGCCGGCAGCAAGCTGACCAAAGCGCAGGCGCTGGGTGTGCGCCTGATGGACGAAGCCGAATTTAAAAGCCTGCTCGAAGAAGCATGAAATAACGCCCGAAACGGAGAAAAAATGGATACCATCGCCTTGCGGGCCTACGCAAAAATAAATATCGGGTTGGATGTTTTACGCAAAAGAACAGACGGCTATCACGACATAAAAACGCTTATGCACAACATAAGCCTTTATGATGAGCTGGTTTTTTATAAAAATGAGAAATGCGAGATAAAATGTGACCGCGCCGAGCTGACCGATGTAGGCAGCAACATAATCAGCCGTGTTACCGAAGCCCTGCGCGGTCATTTCGGCATAAAAGAGAGTATGGGCGCAAGGCTGATAAAGCGTATACCGATGCAGGCCGGGCTGGGCGGCGGCAGCGCGGACGGTGCCGCCGCCGCGTATGCTTTCTGCCGGCTTTATTCCTGTGAGTACTCACCGGGGCGCCTCAGTTCTCTGCTCGCCCAAATCGGCGCCGATATTCCCTTTTTCCTTTACGGCGGCTGCTGCCTCTGTGAGGGCATCGGCGAAATCGTTACACCGCAGGCGCAGAGCCGCAGCTGGCCGTGCGTTATTGTCAAACCGCGTTTTTTCGTAAATACACGCCTTGCGTACGCGTCAATAGACGCCGATGTTTCACGAGCGCGTACCGATTTTGATTCCGTATTGGCCATGCTGGCCGCGCCGCGCCGCGGCGTGTGCGCGCAGCACACTACGCTCGGCAATGATTTCGAGGCTTACGTCGCCGGGCTCAGTACCGAGATTGACATCATAAAAAACGAGCTTGAAAAACGCGGTGCTTTTGCCGCCGGGCTCAGCGGCAGCGGCAGCGCCATGTACGGGCTTTTTACCGAAAAAGATAAGGCCGCAGCCGCCGCCGAGGCGCTGGCGAACGGCATAGCCGGTTCACAGGTGTTTACCTGCTCGCTTTGCTCGCAGAGCATGTCGGAGATATGAAAATTATATATATTCATCGCTGTTTGGCGGTGATATTATCAATTTACCCAAACAAAAGCATACCGGAGAATTTGGCGGCGCACAGATGAAAGCCCTTTATAACGGGCGGAAAGCCAACTCCGTGGGTGAAAAGAATTTAGAAATGAGGGATCGGCAAAATGGCTGAAACAAAAAAGAAGGATATTTTTACGGCGATCAAAGAGAACGACCTTGAAACGGTAAAGGCGATGCTTGCAGAAGAGCCGTCGCTTGCAAATGCGGTCGCGCCCAAAAAGCCTGTGGATACAAAGGGAATGTCACCGCTGCAGGTCAGCCTTACGACCAATTGGCATC
>CAZIQU010000108.1:0-5679 GCA_964541445.1 uncultured Lachnospiraceae bacterium
GCGCTAGTGCTCATCGCGCTGATCTCCTGCGCCGCATGGAACATCTTATATATGAGCGTAAATGTCAAAATGGAACGTGTCATCTCCGGCGAAATATACGAGCAGATACCGCTGGAGCTCTTCTACTGTCCCGCCGAGTGCGAATTTGGTATGTTCTATTACGCCGTTGTCTACCCCGATGAGGGCGTAACCTACGACAGCCTCAGCCGCGGCACGCTCACCGCCTCGCTCAATGTAACAAATACCAATACCGATGAAGCTGAAATAGCCGTGCCGCTCATATATTACCCCTGCTATAACGCCGCAGATACGCTCACCGGCGAAACCTTTACCACTGCTAAGGGCGAAAAAGGGCTGGTCGCCGTTATACTGCCGGCCGGCTACAGCGGCACAATATCGGTAACATATACACCGAAAAAACTGTGGCGGCTCGCAGAAATAATTTCACTGTTGTCAGCAGCCGCCTTTGCCGTTATAATACTCATAAAGAGGCACAACAATGGAAAAAATATCACTGATAGTTCCCTGCCGCAATGAAGAGGAAGCTCTGCACCTTTTTTACGATGAAATAGTAAAGACCCGCGAGAAAATGGCGGGAGTGCTGCTGGAAATAATATTTGTGGATGACGGCTCGGATGACGGTACGCTGGCAGAGATGCGGTCACTGGCTGACGCCGACCGGCATGTAAAATATATCTCGTTTTCCCGTAATTTCGGCAAAGAAAGCGCCATGTTTGCCGGGCTGAAAAAAGCGGACGGCGAATATGCCGCAATTATGGATGCCGACCTGCAGGATCCGCCGGCGCTGCTGCCGGAAATGTACCGGCTTATAAAAGAAGATGGCTTCGACAGCGTCGGCACCCGACGTGCCGACCGTAAGGGCGAACCGCGGCTGCGTTCGTTTTTTGCCCGAAAATTTTACAAGCTGATAAATAAAATTTCCAAGACGGAAATAATCGACGGCGCACGTGATTATCGCCTGATGACAAGACAGATGATTGACGCGGTGCTGCAAATATCCGAATACAATCGCTTTTCCAAGGGCATATTTCAATGGGTGGGGTTCCGCACCAAATGGCTGGAATACGAAAACATTCCCCGCTCCGCCGGAAAAACCAAATGGTCGTTCCGTCAGCTGCTTTTATACAGCATCGACGGTATTGTTGCCTTTTCCACTTCGCCGCTGCGCATAGCCTCCGTGACCGGCCTGCTGCTTTGCGCCGTTTCGATGATCGCGGTGATCTTTATCTTTATACGCACGCTGATTTTCGGTGATCCGGTAGCCGGCTGGCCATCAATGGCCTGCATAATTTTGTTTGTCTGCGGTCTGCAGCTTCTCTGCATCGGCATAGTCAGCGAATATCTCGCAAAAACCTATCTCGAAACGAAAAAGCGCCCGCTTTATATAGTCAAAGAAGAGGACGGCAAGAAATAAGCCGCCCTACATATATTTTTCCCCTGCCAAATACCGGCTCAGATCGTTAAGCTGCTGAGTGGAAAGCTTGTATTCGCTGCGGGCTTTATCCATCAAAGCGGCGCCGGCGGCGGCATCGGCGGCATGTCTGCCGTTGCCGGTGAGCTCACGCGCTTTATTTACCGCCACGGCATTCAGCGCGCTCTGC
This sequence comes from uncultured Lachnospiraceae bacterium, assembly GCA_964541445.1. Classification (GTDB taxonomy): domain Bacteria; phylum Bacillota; class Clostridia; order Eubacteriales; family Anaerofustaceae; genus CAZIQU01. Next base: position 1,623 of record CAZIQU010000108.1, read on the forward strand.
GTATAGATGCTCAGCTCATAATTGAAGCTGTCGCCGCTGTAATAGCGAAAATCCGTACCGGAAACATCGCTGTGGGTGTAGTATGCGCCGGCGGTGTCCGCTTCGTTCGCCGCGGCGGATACCGGAGCGGACACGGCTTTCGCTGTGTTTTTCGCGGCAGACGCGACCGTACCGTTTTTTGTGTTATATCTCTCATCGCTGAGCGCGTCCCGCTCCAGCTTATATTCGAAATTTTTGTTTTTCCAATAATCGTCGTACAGGTCGTCGTAGTAGCTGCTCTCCGCCTGAAGGGTATCCGCGCCGGCATCGGTCTGTGCCTGCAGCAGAGCGGCATATATCTGTGAGCGGCTGCCGGCGTAATCGGCGGCAGCTTGCCCCAATCGGCTTTGGTACGACTGATAGGCTCTGACCCGGTCACTTTGCGAAATACCGGAAGCGGCCAGCCCGGCATCGGCGGTTTTCTCCGCGTTGTATCCGTATTTATTGATATAGTTAAGGTAATCGGCGGAAGCTCCGCGGCCGCTTTGCTTTTGCGTATCCTCCGCCGCGGATATCGCCGCGCCGGCTGTCAGATATTCTTTTTCCAGCGCCGCGGCAATCGCCTGTTTTTTCTTATTCAGGCTTTCTGTCAGATAAGCGCCCGACCCGTTACTGTTCGTCATCCGCCAACCTCTTTTCCATGAGCTGCGCCGCATCTTCGGCGCTGAGCCCGTTTTCATAAGCAAGAGCGGCAATACCGGCGATCTGCTCCGATAAAGCCGAGCCGCTTTCCCGCATTGAGGCGTCCGCCTCCGCCGATGTTATCCGCTGCTCTTCACCTGTGCGCGCCGCCAGCAGCGCCTTCAGCTTTTCCTTCGGCGCGGCGGCGCCGTCCGGCAAGGCCGTTACATATTCCTCAAAGGTGATATGCCCGGCCGTCAGCAGATTTTGCAGCGTCTGCTCCTGAGCGTACTTGCTGAAGGGGTTGGCCGGAGAAATATCGATCTTCACTTCCACTTTCAGTTTTTCCAGCTTTTCCGCCGGTATTCTTATCATCGCGCCGTCGTCGGCCACCTCCAGTCCGTTGGGATTATAGGCCCGCCACATATCGAACCAGATCAGCGCTATATCCTCGACGAACTGACGGAAACCGGCCTGCTGCGCGTTAAGCGGCAGAGCTGCGGCATCTCTTACGGCAATTATGGCCGCGCCTGAAGCTTCCTCAGGATTGACAGCACCCGTAACGGCCTCACCGGCGCCAGCCAGCTCTCTGGTCTTTCTTTCAAGCTCATAAACAATATTGATGGCCGAAGCGTCAATCTGCGCCGGCTGCATATAGCTGATCACATCGGATATTTTCTGCATTTTCGGGCTGTCCAGTCCGATAACACTGCCGACGGTATTAAGCAGCTTAGCTATATCCGCCGAGCCGCGCACGACCTCGCGGTTATACACCACATGAGGGTACGCACACTGCTTTATCACCGTCAGATATCTGGCAAGCGCTTTATTTATCTCTATCTGATTCGGTATACGCGCGTAGATCTCGCCGGCGCCGCGCGATGATCCTTTTTGCTTTATCCAGCAAAAATGGGCAAGCGGATAGGCTTTAAGCCCCGTTATCGGCGTTTCCGGAACATATACGACACTGCGGGTGCAGCGCATATAATGTACGCAGCCGCCTTCGCGCCACATTTTCAGCAGGCACAGGCATTTGGCCGATTCGCCCTCCTCCTTTATCTCTTCCTTGGCCGTATCGCCGAGCTGACCGGCGGTATCGCTGTCGCCGCGGATCATCTCGATATCGGCCTCACTTAACCCGGCCTCACCGGCCTGCCGCTTTACCTCCGCCGTGAACAGACGCTGCGCAATAATGATATAGCGCTGCTTCTGCACATTCGGTTCCTGCTCGTCGGAAAGATAAACATTTACTGCGTCCGTTACCGCCAGATCGACAAGGCCGCCGCTGTCATAAAAATAAACGAAAGCGTCCCCCGATACAGCGGCCTCCGTGAGGCATTCCCACATCACCTTATCCAGCTTCAGCCGCTCCCATGTTTTGGCGGCATGTGAATTCAGCCGGTCGCACAGAGCGACGCACGCTTTATGCTCACGCCCGTAATTAAGTGACGAATAATTTATGCTCATGCCGTTTTGCGCCACTGTGGCCGTTTTGTAATCGACTATCGGCGCCAATACATTGAGTATCGGCGGTTTATCTCCCGCTACCTTCAGGCCGTGCCACTGATCGCCGTTATAAAAACGCCATGAATCCTCCGCGCGTTCGTAATAACCGAACTTTTCAAAATAGCTTTTGCCCGTCTCATACTCGCGCCACACTATTTCCGCCGTATTCTCCGCCGCCGTCATTTTACCTCCTGCTGTGCGCCGCTGCCGTAGTTTTCGATATTCTCCGCTTCCAATCGCGCCAGCCGCTGCGCCTCACTTTCCATGTCAGCGCCGCGCTCACGCAAAGCCGCATCTGTCCGCCGCGGCGCTTTATCATTCTCACGCGTGCAAAAAAGCCTGTTCAGGCGAACAATCATCATCAGGCATATCCAAATCAAAAGCACAAGCACCGTGCTTATAAAACAGAAGATCACGTATTCCATCTGCTTCCCCTCCGCGGAACCCCGACTGACGGGGCTCCGCTCTTTTTGATTTCTTAAGGCAGCACGGTAGCGCTGACCGCACAGGTGGCGGCACTGGCAATAATCAGCACGCTGCCTTTATTGTCGCCGGCAATGTTTTTATACCGGCCGCTTTCCAAAACATACATGACGGATTCACCGAAACCGAGAGCGTCATAGGCGATATCGTAGCCGCTTACCCCCTGAATGCCGTTTCCTGCTTTTACCGTCACCGTAATATCGCTGCCGCTGTCGGCGGTATTTTTGACGATGATCAGTGTTTTTTCGTCCTTATCCAGGGGTACGAGTGCCCCTTTGCTGGTAGAATTTACCGCGCCGTTGTCGGCTGACGGCATATTAAGATCATATTTTTTATTGAACGCCATTTTTACCGGCGTTATCTCCGCATAAGCCATTTTTTATCTCCTGTTTCTCTGTTATTTATGCGCCTTGATGACGTACATTTCTTTCGGGCGCACTACCTTGGCGCCGTACACATCCAAGCCCTTGAGCGCATCGGCAAACAGATCGTGCGGTCGATATGCCTCTACCTGCTGTATCTGCCCGGCAAAGGCAATGGCTCTCTTTGTACGTATCATCATATAATCGTCCGTTCCGTCGTTATAAAGGTTATCCGATATACGCACCTCGGCACCGTTATAGCGGCCGATAACGCCTTTGCGTATCAGCTCTACGTTATCGGTATACAGCTCGGTGAGCTTGTCCTTAAAAAGCGAATAGAACCACGGCGCTATAATGACGGATACTCCGTCATTTATCTTTACACCGTTGCTCCACAGCCACTCAAAGGCGGTGTCTACCGCCGTCTTGCACAGTGCCGCCGTATTGGTCTGGGTAGAAGAAGTAAGCTTGCCGGCGTCAAGGCATTTTCCGGCTATATAACCGTCCCTTGCCTCCGCCAAAGCCTTGCTCGATTCCTCGGTAAGAGCCTCCATCAGCCCCTCTACACCCTGTGCACGGTCGATATCGTCGACGGCAAAGTTAAAAGCCTTGGCCTTCTCTATCTCCAGAAACACACTGCTGTCGGCAACATGCTCGGGCGTACCGATCGCCGAACCGGTATAATCAAAAAGCGTGGGTCTGCCCACGCCCAGAATCTTTACTTTCTCCGCTCTTTTTATCTCCCCATCATGCTGCCGATTGCAGTCCTCCAGCATAACGCAGGATTTTTCCAGTTCTTTTTCGATATACTTGCTCCATACGGTAGCTTTGAAATTATTGTAACTCAATTATTTTCCTCCTGTCAGTATTTCCATTTAAGCATGGACTTGCGTACCCGCTGCCAAAGATCCGGGTCACGGTCATAATCGTCGTTCGAAAGCGAATCCACCTCATCGGGCGAATAATATTCCTTTGCCGTGCTTTGCCCGGAGGAAGTTGCGCTGCCCATAGAAGCGGGCGCAGGCTTTACGGTGCGGCTGTCTTGT
>CAZIQU010000109.1:0-5648 GCA_964541445.1 uncultured Lachnospiraceae bacterium
CCTGATCTATGGGGTACTGCGCATATTCGTCGCAGACCCAGACTGAGTCGGTAAGCGTAAAGCTCAGGGTATTCTCGCCGTCAGAGTAGCTGATTCTTTTTATGTCGTCCAGTTCGATGATCTCCAACGCCTCGGTCTGCGAAGCTTCCTTCGCAGCAGTTGTTTTGGCTATGATCACCTTCAGTATAAAGTACGCCGCGATGACCGCCAAAAGGCATATCAGCGCCATCATCAGGACATTTCTTTTTTTGCCGTTACTATGTTTCATATATTGTCTCCGATAATATCTTTTATGAGCGTTTGCGTTTTACGCAGACGATTATGCCGAATATCAGAATGCTCAGCGGCAGTATCACGATGAACAGCGAGCTGATCGCGGTCGCGTCCTCAATGGTATTGTAGGTGACCTCGAGGCTCTTAGCGTCGATAGCGATGTTGCTTACCTCCTCACGGTCGTAAACCAGCGTGTTTATGAAGATATCGGCGTTGGCAATATTGGTAAATGACGAAAGTATGCTGCTGTCGATAAGAGAAGCGGCGCTGCAAACGATTAGCTGACCTTCGCCGTCATCATCCGCGGCGATAGCACCCAGCACATATGTGCCCTCCGTCTGCGCTTCTTCGGTCACAGCCAGCCCTGATGAAGAAGTGCTCATGAAAGCGCTTACCGTGTAGGAGTCATCGTCCGGGTCGGTCAGCGTCATGCCGCGGCTGTTGATCACCAGCACCAGCTGATCGCTGCCGACATCGCATATGTCAGATGAGCTGTCAAGCACCGGGAAAATATAGTACGGGTTCTGATTGTAATAGCGCGAGGTATCGGCAATATAACCGGATACCATATCCATGCCGTAACTTGCCAGCAATGAATCGAAATTGGGGAGCTCGCTGTCGTAATAGGCAGTCAGCAGCACAACTTTGCCGCCGGCGGCAATGAATTCTTTGAGCATGGTCTTTTCATCGTCGGCCAAATCGCTTTCCGGTGCGTTGATCACCAGAGTATCGCAGTCCGCCGGTATGCCGTTGTTCAGCAGTAAATTTACAGATACCGCCGATATGTTGAGCTTTGTCAGTCGGGCGGTGATCGTGGCCGGCAGTGAAGTTTCGCCGTGACCTTCTGTTGTGTAAATAACGCCGCTGCTGCCGTTTACCACCCGGTCGATGGCTGCGGTTATCTGTCCCTCGCCGTCAAATTCGGTTTCGTAATATTCGCCGTAATAATAATAGTAATACAGATCATATACGATTATATCGGTAAAATCGACCGCGGAAAACACTCCAGTCGCCGTATCGACCACGGCTACGGTATCAGATGTATAAGTGCTGAGTGCCGTCGGATTTACCACCGGGTCGATGTATTCCACACTGATCTTGTCGCTGCAGTTTTTATAATTCTGCAGCAGCTTCTTTATGCGTACATCGGTGTCTTCTTCGGAGGCGATCACCTTTATGGTGATCGCCTCTTCCAGTGTCGCCAAAAGTTCTTTGGTCGTATCCGATATCGAGTACAATGACGAATCGGTGATGTCGATGGTTTTTACGCTGTCGGGCAGCAGATTTATCAGCATAATGATCACTATGAATATGGCCACTACCGTCAAGGTGACTCCGGCGCTGTAACTGCCTTTTTTGCTGCTGCGCGTACCGAAGGCGGTTTTGATCTTTTCCTTCAGTGTCATAGGCGCCGCATCTTTTTTATCTTGTTTTGCTTTTATCATATCGCTGAATTTTTTCATTGTTTTACGCGCCTCCTAATTCCAACGTCTTTTCTGTACGGACTGCGCGGTAAGAAAAATGAACAGTGCCGTTACGGCCACGAGCTTAAGCAGGCCGCCTAAGTCGAAAAGATCATACGAGGCAAAGTTTTGTATTACGCCTCTGACGGTAAAGTCACTCAGCAGGTTGGTTATCAGCGAGTCGAAAAGCTCTTTTTTTATTATATAGACAACAAGCTCAGCTGCTACTGCCGCAGCGCTTGCTCCCAAGGCCAGCGGTGCGTTGCGGGTGGAAAGGTACAGCAGCAACGCACCGAGTAAGATGATCACCATAAGAATGATGAAATTGGCGGCGGATGCTGCCGGTATATAACCGAGCAGGTCGTCAAATATATATATGAGCAGCAGCCCGGCAAGAGTGCATACCGCGGCGATTATTTGGTTCTCCGTCAGTGAGGAGATGAACATGCCTACGGAGATGAACATGGCGCCGACGATAAAATAGCATAAAAGCATGGCGTAGTCGGCTTTCAAATACGCCGTGCCGAAAATCTTTATGATCAGCGGGCATATGCACAGAAACATCACCGGTATCGCCAGCACGGTCAGCATGGCGAAATATTTGCCGAGTACTATGTCACCGAGTTTTACGGGGGAGGTAAGCAGCAGCTGATCGGTCTTATTGCGCCGCTCTTCGGCGAAGCTGCGCATGGTAAGCACCGGTATGAGCAAAATATATATCAGCATTGAGTTTGACAGAGTCACCGAAAAGTACGGATAGCCCTGACTCATATTTATAGCCATGAAATACAGGCCGGTAAAAGCGATGAGTACCGCGGCAAAAACATAGCCTGTCATTGTTTTAAAGTAAGAAGCCACTTCACGTTTATAGATCGCTTTCATTTTTATCTTCCTTTACCAGCTCTACGAAAACATCTTCGAGCGATTTTTTCTTCATTTTCTTTTCCAGCTCGGCAGGTGTGCCGGTAGCCACCAGTCTGCCTGCGGATATGATCATTACTTCATCGCAGACGGCGCTGATCTCCGAAAGAATATGTGAGCTTAATATTACGGTATGTTCCTGCCCGAGTTCTTTCAGCAGATCTCTGACTTCTCTTATCTGCAGCGGATCAAGTCCGGCGGTCGGCTCGTCAAATATAAGCGTCTCCGGGCTGCCGGTTATAGCCTGAGCGAAGCCGACACGCTGCTTGTAGCCTTTGGATAGATTCTTGATCAGGCGATCGGCCACTTCCGTTACACCGGTCTTCTGCATTACCGTTATCACTTAATCATCGAGAGATTCTTTTTTTACTCCCTTCAGCTCGGCGACAAAGCGCAGGTATTCGTAGGGCGTCATTTCATAATAAAGAGGCGGCTGTTCCGGCATATAACTGATGGATTTTTTTACTTCCTCCGGTTCGTCGAAAACACTTTTGCCGTCGACCGTAATTTCACCCTCATCGGCCCCCAGATAACCGGTGATGATATTCATGGTCGTAGATTTGCCGGCGCCGTTCGGCCCGAGCAAGCCGTATACCTTGCCGCTCTCGGCGGTAAAGCTTAAATCCGCTACCGCCGTGTGGCTGCCGTAGCGTTTGGTCAGATGTTTGACTTCTATCATACTATCCTCCGTTTAATATCCGCTTCATGATAGAGGCCGTACCTGAAAATAGCCTTAAAGGCTCTATTAAGATTCGGTTAAGATTTTTATTTTGTTTCGTGGGATAATTTGCGTTATTCCCTTGTATTTAACGGAATATCCTGTATAATATAAAGGCTGTTTTGCAGCGGTACCCTGTCCCGGGCGAGCGAAGAATCCGACGCCGCGCTGAGTCAGAGGCGAATTTTATAACGGAGGAAAGAAACATGAAGACAGCCAAAAGCGAGATCATCTCTCAGCATGCCAAGCACGAAGGCGATACCGGTTCTCCCGAAGTACAGATTGCATTGCTTACGGACCGTATCAACAATCTTAACGAACATCTCAAGCTCAATAAGAAGGACAACCATTCGCGCCGCGGTCTTTTGAAGATGGTCGGTAAAAGAAGAAGACTTCTCGATTATCTGATAAAGGTCGATATCGAAAGATACCGCGCGATAATCGCCGAACTGGGCATCAGAAAATAATAAGGCGGGCCGTATGCGGTCAGGGCTTTATGAAAAGCGTTTAAAAACACGGTTTCCTATCGGAAACCGTGTTTTTTCTTAAGCATGTTTTAATCGGCGGTGCCGCTTTTCATCCCATATTCTTTTTGGCGTCTTCCAGATAGCTGTTGGCTTCCTTCATCGCCTTTACGGCTTTTTCAATATCTGCGGCGGTCTCTTTAAGCCCGTGTTCGCGGGCCTTGGCGGCCCACTGCTCAAAGCCTTCCACATGGCTGTCGTTGTGCTCTATCCAATGCGGCAGAAGCGCCGTCAGCACTTTTATGTCATTTGCCGAATCGTGCAGTTCATTGTCGATGTGCTCATGAGCCTGATGCGCGTCATGCTCGTGAATATGGGTATGCGTATGGGTGAGTCCGTCATGAGTGTGAATATGCTCATGCTCGTGGGTGTGCTCCGTGCCTTCGCCGGGCTCAAAATCTTCGTGATATAATATCATGGATCTCAGGTCTCCTTTATCAGTATTTTTGGTCATCAACTGTAGTAATTATAATGCAAAAGGTGTGTCTTGAGTATAGAAAATATGTTAAAATCTTACATAAGATACGGAGGGACCATGCGAAGCGGTATCGGCTATGACGTACATGCATTCGGCGCCGGCCGAAGGCTCATTATCGGTGGGGTGGATATACCTTATGAAAGCGGCCTTGTCGGGCATTCCGACGCCGATGTGCTGGCGCACGCGGTGATGGATTCATTGCTGGGTGCGGCGGCATTGGGTGATATCGGCGGATATTTCCCGGACAACGATGAAAAGTACCACAATATTTCCAGCCTGCGGCTGCTGGCTGAGGTCGGCCGTATCCTCAGAAAAAGCGCTTTTTATATCGTCAACATCGACAGCGTTATCGTCGCGCAGGAGCCGAAGCTCGCTCCCTATATAGAAACCATGCGCGCCAATATTGCCGCGGCGTTATCTGTGAATATTGATCAGGTGAGCGTCAAGGCCACCACCGAGGAGTATCTGGGCTTCACCGGTGAGAAGCGCGGCATCAAGGCTTTGGCGACGTGTATGATAGAAGCTGATACAACGACGGCTATGCGAGGTGGCAAATGAAATTATATAATACCATGACCAATAAAAAAGAAGAGTTTATGCCCATAAACAACGGCTGCGTCAATATGTATGTCTGCGGTCCGACCGTATACAATTATATTCATCTGGGCAACGCCCGTCCCTTTACTGTTTTTGATGTACTGAGGCGTTACTTCCTTTATAAAGGCTATAAAGTTAAATATGTGCAGAACTTCACCGATGTCGATGATAAGATCATCAAAAAGGCAAATGAGGAGGGAGTAAGCGCTTCCGAGGTGAGCGAGAGGTATATAAAGGAATATTATACCGACGCGCACGGACTCGGCATAATGGACGCCGATGTAAACCCCAAGGTCTCGGAGACCATGCCCGATATAATAGAATTTATCAGCGGGCTGATCGCCAAGGGCTTTGCCTATGAAAGCAACGGCAGCGTCTACTATCGCGTTTCCGCCTTTCCGGAATACGGCAAGCTCTCCGGCCAGAGCAAGGACGAGCTTCTTTCCGGCGCGCGCATCGATGTTAACGACGAGAAGGAAGATCCGCTTGATTTTGCTCTCTGGAAAGTGAAAAAAGAGGGAGAACCATACTGGGAAAGCCCCTGGGGACAGGGCCGCCCGGGCTGGCATATCGAATGCTCGGCCATGAGCCGCAAATATCTGGGCGAGACCATAGACATACACGGCGGCGGGCAGGATCTGATCTTCCCGCATCACGAAAATGAGATAGCGCAG